>JACMIV010000278.1 GCA_014380965.1 Rhizobiaceae bacterium
GTGCGCGGCACCGGAGGCCTCGGCCGAGGAGCCCATCGCCGCCGACATCGCGCCGGCAGCCGCCGCATCGTCGAGACCGCGGACGACGAGCGTCGCCTCCGTCTCCGATTTCGGCAGGACCTTGATCGTGATGTCGGTCATCACGGCAAGAGTGCCGTAGGAGCCGGTGAGGCCCTTGGAAAGATCGTAGCCCGTGACGTTCTTGACGACGCGGCCGCCCGACTTGAAGATCTCCGCACGTCCGGAAACGGCGGTGACGCCGAGGACATGATCGCGCGCCGCCCCCTGCTTCAGGCGCCGCGGGCCGGAAAGATTGCAGGCGACGACGCCGCCGAGCGTCCCCTGGCCGGCCGGCAGGCCGTGAAGCGGGCCGTAGTCGATCGGCTCGAATTCGAGGCGCTGGTTCGCCTCATCCACCAGCCGCTCGATCTCGGCGATGGGCGTGCCGGCCTTGGCCGACAGCACCAGTTCGTCCGGCTCATAAAGAGTGACGCCCGTCATGTGCTCGAGCGAGAGCGTGTGCGCCGCCTGAACCGGGCGACCGATGCCGCGCTTGGAACCCGCGCCTTCGATGGCGAGGGGAGAGCCCTCGGAGATCCCCGCGGCGACAATCTCGCGAACCTCTTCCGGCGTGCGGGGATGAAGGATCGATGTCAATTCCGGATTCACGAGTTGCGCTGCCACTCTGAGAAGATGGGGGTGCCGCGATAGAGATCGCCGAGACGGCAGGAAAAGCCAAACTCGGGAAGGTCAATGAGATCGTCCGGCGAGCGAAAGGATCTTTCAACCCAGTCGGCATTCCGAGAATAAAAACGCATGGCGAATTCATGCTGAGAGATCATCAGAATATAACGGCAGTCGGGTAGTTCCTGATACAATGGCAACTTCCAAATCAAATCGTAATGCTCCGTGGATGGCGACAACACCTCCGCGATCAGCAAGCACTCGTCGTAGAAGCGTTCGTCGCAATCGTCCATCTCCTGCCGTGGAATGATGATCGCGACATCTGCGACGGGACGAAAGTCGGCGAGGGGATAACGCACGCCCGCTTCCCTGCGCCCGTCATGGCTACTGCCGGCGCGCGCCAGCACCGCGCTCAGCAGCCGCTCGAGATTCGACGCGATCCGACCGTGGCGCATGGTAGCAGGCGGCATCTGGATTGGAATTCCTTCGATCAGCTCCCAACGCCCGTCCTCGTCCTCGCGCCGAATGAGGAAGTCGATATAGGTCGCCTCGTCGAAGCGGCGTGTGTCAGGCTCCGTTCGCGCAAGGCTCATCGTCACCCCCTAGAATCTCGGCAGGTCGGGAAACGCCACCTGGCCCTTGTGGACATGCATGCGGCCGAGCTCCGCGCAGCGATGGAGCAGCGGGAAGACCTTTCCGGGGTTGAGGAGATGCTTGTCGTCGAAGGCGCATTTCACGCGCTGCTGGTGCTTCAGGTCGTCCTCGGTGAACATTTCCGGCATCAGGTCGCGCTTCTCGACGCCGACCCCGTGCTCGCCGGTGAGGACGCCGCCGACGGAGACGCAGAGGCGCAGGATGTCGTTGCCGAACTCTTCGGCGGCGGCGAGTTCGCCCGGCTTGTTCGCGTCGTAGAGGATCAGCGGGTGGAGGTTTCCGTCGCCGGCATGGAAGACGTTGGCGACGCGCAGGCCGTGCTTTTCGGAGAGGGCGCGCATGCCGGTGAGCACCTTCGGCAATTCCTTGCGCGGGATCGTGCCGTCCATGCAGAGATAGTCCGGCGAGATGCGCCCAACGGCCGGAAAGGCGGCCTTGCGCCCGGCCCAGAACGCGGCGCGCTCCTCGTCCGAGGTCGAGACCTTCGTGGTCGAGGCGCCGTTCGCATTGGCGATGGCTTCGACTTCGGCGAGGAGATGATCGACCTCCGCCTTGGGTCCGTCGAGCTCGACGATCAGCAGCGCCTCGACGTCGCGGGGATAGCCGGCTTGAACGAAGTCTTCCGCCGCGTGGATCGCCGGCCGGTCCATCATCTCCATGCCGCCGGGGATGATCCCCTTGGCGATGATCGCGGCGACGCAGGCGCCCGCCTGTTCGGACGAGGGGAAGCCGATGAGCACGGCACGCGCCGTCTCCGGCGCCTGCAGGATGCGGACGGTCACTTCCGTCACGACGCCCAGCAGCCCTTCCGAGCCCGTCATCAGGCCGAGCAGATCGTACCCGTCGGTGTCGAGATGCTTGCCGCCGAGGCGGATCACCTCGCCGTCCATTGTGACGAACTCGATGCCGAGCACGTTGTTGGCGGTGAGCCCGTACTTCAGGCAATGGACCCCGCCGGAATTTTCCGCGACGTTGCCGCCGATCGAGCAGGCGATCTGGGAGGACGGGTCGGGCGCGTAGTAGAAGCCGCGATGCTCGACGGCGCGGGTGATGCCGAGATTGGTCACGCCCGGCTGGACAACGGCGCAACGGTTGTCGAAGTCGATGTCGAGCACGCGGTTGAACTTCGACAGGACGAGGAGGACGCCGTCCTCGAGCGGCAGCGCGCCGCCGGAGAGCGAGGTGCCGGAGCCGCGCGGGACGACCGGGATGTCGTGGGCGCGGCAGTATTTCAGGACGGCCGAGACCTGACCGACCCTTTCCGGGAGTACGACGACCAGCGGGAGCTGGCGATAGGCGGTCAACCCATCCGTCTCGAAAACACGCATTTCGTCGGTCGTGTCGACGACGCCTTCGCCGGGAACGATCGCGCGCATCGCCTCGACGATCGCGGCGCGGCGGCCGAGAACCTCGGCATTCGGCTTTGGCATCAGGACGGACATGGCCGCTCCTCTTCAATGGCTTTGCACGCCGCTCGTCTTCAGCGAGACATAGGCCGCTGGACTTCCTCAGTCCATCGATCGAAAGGTGCGGCTCTTGCGCCCCAGGCGCAATCGCGTCGGCCCGTGCAAAAAGCGTCCACTCTCGCTATCTCTCTGGAAAGGTTCTAATCCGCTTTCCATCAGGACGCGAGGGCAAGGCGCGCTGCGGCGATGCCTTCCACCCATCGAAGGCGACATCGGAGAGGACGAGATGGACACGATGAACGCAAACGCGGAAGCTGCCGGCCGCAGCGGACGAGCCGCGGCTGATGTCGGCCTGTTCGTCACCTGCCTCGTTGATCTCTTCCGCCCGAGCGTCGGCTTCGCCGCGCTGAAGCTCCTCGAAGAAGCCGGGTGCCGCGTCCATGTGCCGTCGAGCCAGACATGCTGCGGCCAGCCGACCTACAATTCCGGCGACAAGGCCGACACCCGGGCGATCGCCGAACAGGTGATCGGGGCTTTCGAGGGATTCGACTACGTGGTGGCGCCCTCCGGCTCCTGCGCGGCCATGCTGAAGAGGCACTATCCCGAACTCTTCACCGGGGATCCCGTCTGGGAGAAGCGGGCCGACGCCTTTTCCGAGAAGGTCTTCGAACTCGTCAGCTTCCTGACGGACGTACTCGGGGTGACGTCTGTCGATGCCAGAGGAACAGGGAGCGCCACGTATCACGATTCCTGTTCGGGCTTGCGCGAACTCGGCATCCACGACCAGCCGCGCGCGCTTCTTTCGACCGTCGAGGGGCTCGAACTGAAGGAATTGCGCGACGCCGACGTCTGCTGCGGCTTTGGCGGCACCTTCTGCGTCAAGTATCCCGACGTCTCCAACGCGATCGTGACGAAGAAGTCCAAGGCCGTCGAGGAGAGCGGCGCCGACATGCTGCTCGCCGGCGACCTCGGCTGTCTCATGAACATGGACGGCAAGCTGAAGCGCCGCGGCATCAAGATGGAGGTTCGCCACGTCGCGGAGGTGCTGGCGGGACTGACGGACACGCCGCCGATCGGGGGGCGGCTGTGAGCTCGCCGACCGGCGGGGGCTTTGCAGGCCGTGCAATGTTCGGCGCGAAGCGTTAGTCTCGCTCTCACTTTCGATACGGAGGCAGGATCATGAGCCTTGCCAAGGACAATCCTTACTACCGCATGCCTTCGGACTACGAGGACGACATCTATCTATGGGCGCACGAGCAGGCTCAGCTTCTGCGGCTCGGGCGCTTTTCCGAGGTCGATCTCCCGAATGTCATCGAGGAAATCGAAAGTCTCGGGCGCGAGGTCAGGACGCAACTCGAATTCCATTATCGCGATCTCATATCCCACCTTCTGGAATGGCAGGAAGCGCCGGAAAACCGGACGTCGGAGATCGACGGGGCTATTTTGAATTGCCGTTTCGCGATCCAAGAGGAAGAGGCCGACAGTCGATCACTGCGCTCAGATGCGAAGCGCATCGTGGCGGACGTGTATCCGGGCGCCGTCAGGCTTGCCATGACGGCAACGGGGCTGGAGCGTCACCGTTTTCCCTTCGAGTGCCCGTTTTCGATTGAATTCCTTCGCGACTTGGACGCCATGCCCGTCATCGGACAAGGTGGCGAGACGTAAACGATGGGCAAGCGTCAGAACCGGGCCTATCTTTCAAGCTATTGGGTCCTGCTGACCCATCTCTTGAAATGGCACTTCCAACGGGACAGGCGCTCTCGTTCCTGGGCCGTGACGATCTTGCGCGAACGCGTCAATATTCGCCGCCGCGAAAGCAAACGCGGTGGTCTTCAGACGATGTCGGCGGAACGCCTATCGAAAATCTACGAGCGGGCCCGCCGAGAGGCGGCTCGCGAGACCGAATTACACCTGTCCGTCTTTCCCGCCGAATGCCCCTAAACGATCGATTTCCTTCGCGACCACGACGCGATGCCGGAGTAAACCCATGCAGATCACCTCGCACGCCTTCAAGGCCCATTCCGTCACCGCGCTCGCCGACGCCGAGCTGCAGCGGGCGATGGGGAATGTCGAGAAGGGCTTCATCGGCAAGCGGCAGAAGGCCGTCGACGCCCTGCCGGAGTTCGACCAGCTCCGCGACAAGGCCGTCGCGATCAAGACCCATACGCTGAAGCATCTCGATCTCTACATCGAGGCCTATGTGAAGCGCGTCGAGGCCGCGGGCGGCACGGTGCATTTCGCGGAGGACGCGGACCATGCAAAGGCGATCTTCCTGTCGATCGCCAAGCGCCGCAAGGCAAAGACCGTCACCAAGGGCAAGACGATGATCTCCGAGGAGATCGGGCTCAACGCCTTCCTAGAAGAGAACGGCATCGTGCCGGTCGAGACCGATCTCGGGGAATACATCATTCAGCTCCGCGGCGAGCATCCGAGCCACATCATCGCGCCGGCCGTCCACCTGACCCGCGATCAGGTCGAGGCGGATTTCCGGCGCGTCCACACCCATCTCGACCCCGACCGCAATTTGACCGAGCCGGTAACACTCCTCTCCGAGGCGCGGACGATCCTGCGCCAGAAGTACGGCGAAGCGGACATCGGCGTCACCGGGGCGAACTTCCTCATCGCGGAGACCGGGACCTCGGTGATCGTCACCAACGAGGGCAACGGCGACCTCACGCAGCTCCTCGGCAAGTGCCACGTGGTCCTCGCCTCTATCGAGAAGATGGTCCCGACGCTGGAGGACACGGCGCAGATCCTGCGGATCCTGGCGCGCTCGGCGACCGGCCAGGAATGCAGCGTCTACACGACCTTCTCGACGGGCCCGAAACGCCCGGGCGATCTCGACGGGCCAGAGGAGTATCACGTCATCCTTCTCGACAACGGGCGCACGGCGATGCTCGGCACGGAGTTCGAGGAGATGCTGCGCTGCATCCGCTGCGGCGCCTGCATGAACCATTGCCCGGTCTATCACGCCGTCGGCGGACACGCCTACGGCTCGGTCTATCCCGGCCCGATGGGCGCCGTGCTGACGCCGAGCCTCTCGGGCATCCACGCGGCGGGGCACCTGCCGAACGCATCTACCTTCTGCGGTCGCTGCGAGAGCGTCTGCCCGATGAGGATCCCGCTGCCGAAGATGATGCGGCATTGGCGCGAGAAGGAGTTCGAAAGCCATCTCCAGCCGAAGGCGGCGAGAGCCGGTCTCGGCGTCTGGGCCTACGTGGCGCGGCGGCCGACGCTCTACCGGTTTGCGGTCTCGATCGCGATGCCGGTTCTGGCCAAGCTCGCCGGCACCAAGGGCCGCTTCGCCTCCTTGCCGCTCGCCGGCGGTTGGACCAAGTGGCGCGATCTGCCGGCGCCTGAGGGCCGGACCTTCCTCCAGCAATACGCGGCCCGCGCCCCGTCGGCTCCGCCGGCCGCGACAGCCAAGCCCTTGCCGGAGCTCGCATCGTGAGCGGCTCGGCCCGCGACGCGATCCTATCGCGCATCCGCCACGCCAATGGCGCCCGCCCCCGCGACGAGGCGCGCCAACGCGTCGTCGACGAGCGTCTCACCGAGGCGCCGAAAGGCGTCATCCCCGCACGTGGACAGCTCAATACGGAAGGGCGCATCGCTCTGTTCCGGCAAATGGCCGAGAAGGCGAGCGCCACCGTCGCCGCGGTCGGCAGCTACGCGGAAGTGCCCTCGGCCGTCGCCTTCTGGCTGCGGCAGAACAATTTTCCGACGACGCTGAAGATGAGCGCCGATCCCCGCCTTGCCGCAGCCGACTTCGGCGCGACCGCGCTGACGGTGCTTTCGGGCGCCAGCAACGGCGACGACCTCAACGCTCTCTCTCATGCGGATGCGGGAATCGCCGAGACCGGAACGTTGATGCTGACCTCCGGCCCGGAAAACCCGACGAGCCTCAACTTCCTGCCGGAAAATCACATCGTCGTCCTCGCCGCCAAGGACATCGAAGGCGACATGGAGCGCTGCTGGGAAAAGCTCCGCGACCGCCACGGCAAGGGCGTCATGCCGCGTTCGGTGAACTTCGTCACCGGGCCCTCGCGCTCGGCGGACATCGAGCAGACGCTGCTTCTGGGCGCGCACGGCCCCCGGGCGCTGCATATCATCCTCGTCGGCTGAGGAACCGCGGGAGGCTCTGCGCCGCCCGCCGTTACGAAAGCATCGTGTCGGGGCCCTTGTCCGTCGGGGCTTTTGCTTTTTTGCGAACCGGAATAGGAATGCCGCGACGCGAGAGGCCGGTGCCGTGCCGGCCATGAGATCCAAGGCGGATGCGATGAGCCAGACGAGACAGGAAACCGATACTTTCGGCGCGATCGAGGTCGTCGCCGACCGCTATTGGGGCGCCCAGACCCAGCGCTCGATCGCGAATTTCAGGATCGGCACCGACCGTCAGCCGATCCCCGTCATCCATGCGCTCGCGCTCGTCAAGAAGGCGGCGGCCCGCGTCAGCGCCTCGACGGGCCGCCTCGACACCGGCCTCGCGTCCGCGATCGAAAAGGCGGCAGACGAGATCATCGAAGGCAAGCTCGACGATCATTTTCCGCTCGTCGTCTACCAGACCGGGTCGGGCACGCAGACCAACATGAACGTCAACGTGGTGTTCTCGAACCGCGCGATCGAGATGCTGGGCGGCACCATGGGTTCGAAGAAGCCGGTGCTTCCGAACGACCACGTCAACTTGAGCCAATCCTCGAACAACGTCTTCCCGACCGCGATCCACGTCGCGGTCGTAATCGAGACGATGAAGCGCATCCTCCCGGCGATCGACGCGCTGCATGCCGCGCTCGACAAGAAGGCGCAGGAGTTCGGCCACATCATCAAGATCGGCCGCACCCACACTCAGGACGCGACGCCGATCACGCTCGGCCAGGAGTTCTCCGGCTATGCCGCGGCCCTGAAGCTCGGCCGCCGCCGCGTGGAGCAGGCGCTGGACGACGTGCTGGCGTTGGCGCAGGGCGGCACCGCCGTGGGCA
>JACMIV010000279.1 GCA_014380965.1 Rhizobiaceae bacterium
CCTGCTGCGACGGCGGTATTCTTCGGCACGAAGACGTCGTAGACGGCGTCGATGTCGGCTTCCGTCGGCGCGTTGCCGCGCGCGGCCTGCCAGGCGGCGGCAACGCCCGGCAGCGCCAAGAGCGTTGCGATATGCGGGCGCTTGGCCATGCCCATCGGCCCGCGCGCCTCCTCGATCGTGATCGCGACGCCGAATTCGGCAAAGGTCTCGACGAAGGCGCCCATCGGCGCGAGCGATCCGAAATCGACCACGGTGCCCGCCCAGTCGAAGATGACGGCCTTGAGATGCTGCATTGGGATTCCTTCTCGGAGGGCGGGGCCGAGGGCCGGGATCGCTGTCAGGCGACGGGGCCGTAGAGGTCGGCGATGACCTCCTCGGCGATGGCGAAGGAGGTGCTTGCCCCGGTGCCGCTGGTGATGACGACGATCCTCAGTGCGTCCGAGGGAGCGTCGACGAGCATCAACCGGTCCTTCGCCGAGGCATAGGTGCCGGTCCAGCGCTCGACGACCTCCGGCGCCGGGCCGTCGAAGACGAGTGCGAACTCGTCGAGGATGAGGTCGTCCACTGCCGTCGGGGCGAAGGGGTCGGGGGTCGCAGCATAGTGATGGGAGTCGCCGACGACGAGCGAGCCGTCGGCGCTGCGCACGACGATGAGGTGGACGCCGTTCGCGATGTGCTCGCGCTGCTCGATCTCGAGGCGCTCGCGGAGGGCTGCAGCCGCGGGCAGTTTGGAATAGCCGAGGTAGCGGATCATGCCGAGATCGGACATCACGGGCGGAAGCCTCGTATCGAAGCCGTCGTGGCGAAGGCGCATCATGTGCAGCTTGCAGCGCGTCAGGCCGTAAGCGGCGAGGCGCTCGGGGTGAAGCGTCGCGAAGTCGTCGCCGGGGCAAACGACGACGGCTTCGGCCGCGATCTTGCCGCGGCTCGTCGTCAGGGCAGGGGGAGCGGCGGCATGGACGACGGTCCCGCGCAGAATGGTGACGCCGTGACGCTCTTTCAGGAAGGCGGCTAGGCGGGGGATCGCCTCCCGCGATTCCACGCGCAACTCGTGCGGACTGTGGAGGCCGCCGGCGAAGTCGCGGGTTCGAAGGCCGTCGCCGATGGCGTCCATTGCGGCGGGGGCGAGAAGGCGGCAGTCCCGGCCCATTTCGCTGGCCGCAAATTCCTCCAGCACGGCAAGCGCCTCGGAACGGCGCGCGATCGTGAGGAGACCGCGCTGCAGGATGGGGATGCCCGCTGCCTCCGCGACTTCGGCCCAGACGTCGCGTGAGCGCAAGGCGCGGCTCCAGCATTCGCCCTCCTCTTGGCCCGTCACGGTGATGAAGCCGAAATTGCGGATCGAGGCGCCGTTCGCCTGCGCGTCACGGTCGAGGACGACGACGCGCTTGCCGCGCCTTGCCGCCGCCAGCGCATGGGCGAGCCCGCAGATACCGGCGCCGACGATGGCAAGATCGAAACTGCGCTCGGACACCGTCACTCCTTCGTCCTGTCCGTTCGGCTTCCGCCGCGAATGCCGCGGCGATAGCGTTCCGATATCACCGCCTGATGACGCTGCCGCCGGAAGGGAAGGCGATTGCGGCCGGTCCCGATCGGGATCGCTAGAATACGCGGCAATCCGATAACGCCGGCCTAACCACAGGATGTCTTTTCGGGACATGGAAGCCGCGGATGCGTCCAGAATTCACCTTGAGGAAACGACGGCGCTCCTATGGTCGCGGCTCCTGGAACCCGGTCCTGCCGCCGGTTCGATTTCCAATGGGACTTCGATGGACGCAACCGTCATCCGCACCGGCCGCCCCGTCTACGTCGATCTCGACGGGACGCTGATCAAGACCGACCTCCTTTGGGAATCGCTCTTCTTCCTCGCCCGTCAACGTCCCGCAGATCTCTGGCGCGTCCCCGGCTGGCTCCTCTCCGGCAAGGCGCGCCTCAAGGCCGAGATCGCGAACCGGATCTGCTTCGACGCCGCGCTGCTTCCCTATCGCGACGAGGTGATCGACGAGATCGCCGCCGCGCGGATGCAGGGACGGCGCATCGTCCTTGCGACGGCGGCGAACGAGAGGCTCGCCCACGCCGTTGCCGACCATCTCGGCGTCTTCGACGACGTCATGGCGAGCGACGGGGAGGTGAATCTCTCCTCCCATGCAAAGCTTGCGCGCATCGTCGGCGAGACCGACATTCACGGGTTCGACTATATCGGTAATTCCAAGGACGACGTCTGCCTCCTCGAAGCCGCCGCCGAGGCGACGGTGGTTGCGCCCGACAGCGCGGCGGCGCGCTGGCAGGCGGCGACCGGCGCCAATCTTCTCGACGGCGAGCATCGGTCGCTGCTGAAGCCCTGCCTCAGGGCGATGCGGCCGCACCAGTGGATGAAGAACACGCTCGTCTTCGTGCCGATCGTTCTGACGCACGAGTATCTCGACGTCGCGATGATGATGGCCGGAATTATGGCCTTCTTCTCCTTTTCCTTCGCCGCCTCTGCCGTCTACATCCTCAACGATCTCCTCGATCTCTCCTCGGATCGCCGCCACAAGACCAAGCGAAACCGCCCCTTCGCCAGCGGCGCGGTGCCGATTCCCGTCGGCCTCGCACTCGGCGTCGGCCTCCTCGTGGCCTCCGTCGGCCTCGCGCTGCTGCTCAATCCCGCCTACCAGCTCGTGCTGGCGGGTTACATCGCTGCGACGACGCTGTATTCCTTCTTCCTGAAGCGGATGCTGCTCATCGACGTCTTGACGCTCGCGGCGCTCTATACCGTGCGCATCGTCGCGGGCACTGCGGCCGCAGACGTCGAAGGCTCGTTCTGGCTGATCGCCTTCTCGGTCTTCTTCTTCCTCTCGCTGGCGCTGGTGAAGCGCTACACCGAGCTGATCGATTTCGGCACCGGCGCGGATCGCGCCACCACCGGCCGCGGCTACCTCGACGCCGATCTCGAGACGCTCGGGCAGGCTGGAATGTCCTCGGGCTTTGCCGCTGTCATGGTTCTCGCGCTCTACATCGACTCGACCGCGATCCGCGAACTCTACCCGATGCCCTGGATGCTCTGGCCGCTCTGCCCGCTGGTCCTCTACATCATCGTGCGCATCTGGATCCTCGCACGGCGCAACCAGATGCACGAAGACCCGGTCGTCTTCATCCTTCAGGATTGGCGCAGCCAGATCATGATCGGCGCCGGCGGCGTGATGTTCCTGACGGCCGCCTATGTCTGAGGGCGCGCCGACGAACTGGGGCCGCACCGTGCCCGCCGGGGGACGACGGTCGGCCGAGGCGAGCTCCTTCCGCTTCCTGGCAGCCGGCCGTGGCCTGCCCGGAGGATCGCAGGGCGCCGTCCTTCCGTACGGCAACGGCCGCTCCTACGGCGATAGCTGCCTCAACGACCACGGCACGCTCATCGATTCGCGGGCTTCCGCCCGCATTCTCTCCTTCGATCCGGAGACCGGCCTCGTCGAGGCCGAGGCGGGGCTCCTTCTCTCGGAAGTCACGCGGCTTGCCGCACCGCACGGCTGGTTTCTGTCGGTGACGCCAGGAACCCAGTTCGTGACGCTCGGCGGCGCCGTTGCCAACGACGTCCACGGCAAGAACCATCATGTCCGCGGAACGTTCGGCCGCTGGGTGCGTGCCTTCCGACTGGAGCGCTCCGACCGCGGTCCTCTCGATTGCTCCCTCGGCGAGAACACCGACCTCTTCAGGGCGACGATCGGCGGGATGGGCCTCACCGGCCTGATCCTGCGGGTGACGCTGCAGCTCCTCAAGGTACCCTCGCTCTCCATCGACGAGACGACGACGCGTTTCGACGCGCTGGCGGACTATTTCCGCCTCGCCGAGGAGGCCGACGGACGCCACGAATATGCCGTCGCCTGGATCGACTCGCTTGCCTCCGGCGCGTCCCTCGGGCGCGGACACCTCATCGCCGGCGACCACGCGGCGGAGGGGAGCCTCGACGGGACGGCGCGCCCGCCGCTTACCAGCATCCCGTTCACGCCGCCGGTCAGCCCCCTGCGCGGCCTCGCGCTGAAGGCCTTCAACGAGGTCTACTTCCGCAAGAGCCCGGCCGGCACCAGCCGGAGGAGCGTTGCCTTCGACGGGTTCTTCTATCCGCTCGACCGGATCGGGGCCTGGAACCGGCTCTACGGTCCGAACGGGTTGCACCAGCACCAGAGCGTCGTTCCCTTCCAAGATGCCGAACGGGTCGTCCGCGCCCTTCTGGAATGCGCCGGCCATCATCGCCAGGGCTCGTTCCTGACGGTCCTGAAGCGGTTCGGCCCCGCGGAGAGCCCGGGCCTCCTGTCCTTCGCGCGGCCCGGCTACACGCTGACGCTCGATTTCCCGCACCGGGGAACGCGCACGCTCGCCCTCCTCGACGAGCTCGACGCGCTCGTCGTGAGCGCGGGCGGGGCGGTGAACCCTTACAAGGACTCGCGCATGGCGCCCCAGACCTTCGCGGCCTCGTTTCCCGAGTGGCGCGCGCTGGAGGCGATGCGCGATCCGGCCGTCCTGTCCGATTTCTGGCGCCGCACGGCAATGACGCTCGCCGCACACGACTGCGACGACCGCGTCGTGTCGTTCAAGTGCGCGGGCCGGCGCTAGCAGTCCTTTTACCGTATCCGCCGATGGGTGCTTCCCAAACGCTGCGACGCGCCGCTGTTTAACCGAATGCTCGGCATGGCCCGATACTGAGGTCAGACATCGTGTCCCTGCAAACCGCCCTGCAACCCGCCCCTGCAACGAGACGACGAAGAGTGCCGAATGGCGAAATATCTTCCTTTTATCCTCTTTACCGTGCTCACCAATGCAGCGGCGCAGGTGATGCTGAAATACGGGATGCTGCAGCTCGGCGCGCTGAGCTTTGCGGGTGTCAACCCGATCCTGAAGATTCTTCAGATCGTCTTCAGCCCCTTCGTGTTCCTCGGGCTCTGCACCTTCGTCGTCTCGATGGCCTCGCATCTGTTCGTGCTCTCGAAGGTCGAGCTCTCCTACGCCTTTCCCTTCCTGTCGCTCGCCTATGTCGTCGTCGCGGTCGCGGCCTGGCTCCTCTTTGCCGAGGACCTCAACGCCTACCGCATCGGCGGCATCGCGCTCATCTGCGTCGGTACCGTCTTCATCGCGCAGGGCGGCTCGACCGTCCACGGCGAGGAGATGGCGGCTGCGTCCCCCTCCATCGGCCCGTCTTCTGGCCACCCCACCGGTAAGGTAACCCGATGAAACATATCATCTTCGGCGGCGACGGGTTCGTCGGCCGGCATCTTTCCGAGCGGCTCGTCAACGACGGTGAAGAGGTGATCGTCGCCGATATCGCCAAAAGCGAGCTGGCCCATTACGGCAAAGCCCGGCACCTTTCCATCGACGTGACCGATCCGTTGGCCGTGCGCGCCGTGCCGATCGCGCCGGACGATCAGGTCTACAACCTCTCGGCCAAGATGCTGTCGCCGCTGCAGGTGCGCGCCAAGCGCCACGATTTCTTCTTCCCCGTGAACTATCACGGCACGAAGAACATCATCGAGGCGATGGACAAAGCCGGCGCGAGCCGCCTCGTCCACTTCACCACAGACATGATCTACGGCCATACCGTCGTCCATCCGATGACCGAGGAGCATCCGGTCTCCCCGCTCGGCGAATACGGTCTGTCGAAGTGGCGCACCGAAGAACTCAGCGCCGAGTGGCGCACCCGCGGCATGAACATCTCTTTGTTCCGCCCCCGCCTCATCATCGGCCCCGGCCGCCTCGGCATCCTCGAAAAGCTGTTCAAGCTGATCGACGCGAACCTGCCCGTCCCGATGATCGGCTCGGGCAAGAACCCCTATCAGTTCATCTCGGTCTTCGACTGCGCGGAGGCCGCGCGTCTCGGCTGGAAGGCCGGGTGTCCGAACGAGGCCTACAATCTCGGCTCCCTCAACCCGCCACCGGTGCGCAAGCTCCTCGGCGATCTCGTCAAGCATGCCGGCTCGAAGTCGCTCCTCATCCCGACGCCCGGTTGGGCGGTGAAGCGCACGCTCGACATGCTGGACCTTCTCAACATGCCGCTGATGGACCCCGAGCAGTATCTCATCGCCGACGAGATGTGCGTGCTCGACGTGTCCAAGGGCGCGCGCGAGCTCGGCTGGGTGCCGCAGTATCGCGACGAGGACATGCTGATCGCCGCCTATCGCGAATATCGGGCGAAGAAGGACGGCGCGATGCGCGCAGTCGCCTTCGCCGAAGCCGCCGAATAAGGAGAACCGCCATGCTCGACCGTCCCTCCGTGACCGCTCCTTCGCTCGATGTCGCAGAACCGCGCCGCGGCCCCGCCAAGCCCAAGCTCCTCACCGTCGCCGATGCCAAGGCGATGGACGTCGGCACGATGGCGGACCTCTTCAAGGACCACATCAATCCCGGCCAGTTCCACTTCATGAAGCTGCTCGGCTTCCACAAGGTGAAGGTCGAGCGCGCAGAAGGCATGTACTACATCGACCAGAACGGCCGGAAGATCCTCGATTTCTTCGGCGGCTTCGGCTCGCTCGCCTTCGGCCACAACCATCCGCGCATCCTCGCCGCCCGCCAGAATTTCCAGGACGAGAAGCGCCACGAGATCGCCATCGCGTTCCTGTCGCAATACGCGGCGGCGCTCGCCAAGAACATTGCCGCCATCAGCCCCGGCGATCTCGACATGGTCTTTCTCGGCTCGTCCGGGTCGGAAGCGATGGAAGCCGCGATCAAGGTCGCCGAACGCGCGAGCGGACGGAAGAACTGCAAGATCGTCCATGCCGAGAACTCGTTCCACGGGAAGACCAAGGGCGTCCTCTCGATCACCGATTCCGCGCTCTACCAGGGCGAGTTCAAGCTCGTCGAGAACCGCTACAAGGTCCCCTTCGGCGATCTCGAAGCGCTCACGCGCTGCGTGGAGAGCGATCCGGACATCGGCGTCGTCGTGCTCGAGACCGTCCAGGGCGGGGGCGGCATCATCGAGGCCTCGACCGAATACTGGCAGGGCGTGCGCGCGCTCTGCGACCGTCACAAGGTCATGTGGGTCGCCGACGAGGTCCAGTGCGGCTACGGCCGGACCGGGCGCTTCTACGCCTTCGAGCATCACGGCGTCGTCCCCGACGTCACCGCGCTTGCGAAATCCTTCGGTGGCGGCAAGGCGGCGATGGCTGCGATGATCGCCCGGCGCGAGGTCTACATGAAGGCCTACGGCACGCCGAAGACGGCGATGATCCACGCCGCCGCCACCTTCGGCGGCATCGGCGAGGGCTGCGTCACCGCCATCGAGGCGCTGAACACGCTCTACGACGAGGATCTCATCGGCAATGCCGAGGAGGTCGGGGCCTATCTCATCAAGCGCCTCGACGAGATCCGCGCCCGTTACCCCTCGCTCATCAAGGACGTGCGCGGCCGCGGCCTGATGGTCGGCCTCGAATTCCACGATTTTTCGCGCACGCTTCCCTTGGCGCTCCGCCCGGTCGTCGCCATCCTCGACGACAAGCTGAAGGGCTCGCTCTCGGGCTTCATCGGCGCGCTGCTCCTGAAGGACTACGATACGCTCGTCGCCTTCACCGAGTACAACCGCAACGTCATCCGCCTCGAACCGCCGCTGGTCTGCACGATGGACAATGTGGACCAGTTCTGCGACGCGCTCGACGATCTCCTCGGGCGGGGGATCGTGTCGATCGTCAAGGACTTCATCAAGACGCAGATGGGGTGAAGGGACGCTTCCGTTCTTCGACAGAGGGGATCGACGTTCCGCAACGGGGCGTCGATCCTCTTTGCATCTGCAACTTTACCATCCGCGCTGCGAGCGCTCGTATGCTGGAAGCAGCGACACAGCCCCTATCGATCGTCGAACCAGCGCTCCTGCCGATCCTGCCACAGGCGCTCGCCGACGAGGCAGTCAGCGCCGCCCGCCCCTTGCGTCCGCACGACCGGTGCGGCCCCGCTCTCCTTCGGACGGACCGGCCAGCCGCCGGCCAACTCCAGCACGAGCTTGCGCCGCACGGCCTCGGGAAACTGGACCCAGTCGTTGACGGGGATCATGAAGGCGCCGGGGCCGCCGATGACGCAGTCTGCGTAGTAGCGGTCGAGATCGGGGATCGACCCCCAATTGGCATAGCCGGCCGAGGCTCCGGAGGTCATCAGCGGCAGTCCGTTGATGGTAATACCCCGCCGGGCGGCGGCGTCGCGCGCTTCCGTCACCATGCGGCCCTGGTTGTTCGGTCCGTCGCCGGAAACGTCGATCACCTTGCGGATTCCGGCATAGCCGTTGCCGTCGAACATCGGGGCAGCGAAGTCGATCGCCGCGGCGATCGAGGTCCGGCGCTCGCGCGCCGGCTCCTCGTTGGAAAGCCGATAGGCGAAGCCGTCGGCCGCTTCCCTGGAATCGATCAGCGTCCACGGCACCACGATCGACTGCGAAAAAGCGCCTGCCCATTCGACATAGGTGACCGCGACCCGGCCGCTCCCGCCTTCGAGAATGGCCTGCTGCACTTCAGGGCTGCGGAACGCGGCGACGTAGCCGTCGCGCTGGATCCGCTGCTCGCCGATGTCCATAGACCAGGATACATCGACGGCGAGGACGAGTTCTACATCCACCGTCGTACCGTCGGGGGCCGGTGGTCGTCCCGCGCCAAACTCGCCGAGGCCCCTCTGCTGCGAGTGGGCCGGTCCTGCTCCCGCGACGAGGCTCATCGCCAGGAACAGGGCGGCTGCAGCGACGCGGGGGCGAAATGTCGAGGCCATGGCGGAATGGTCCCGTCGATGCGTGCCGTGCGCAATTCACAAAGCCGTCACCGTCGAGACGAGACGTGATCGCGTGATGTGCTCCGGCACTCCCTTTTAGCCGCGGAGGCGTTCGTTCTCAGGATCAAACGGGCTTTCGCCGATGACCGTCGCCTCGTGCAGCGCTCCGAGAATCTTGATCGTGAGACGCGTTCCCTCCACCGCAACGTCCGGCCGCAGCATGGCGAGCGCCAGACTCTTGCCGACGCGCCAGCCGAAGCCGCCGTTCGTCGCGCGGCCGACGAGGACGCCGTCCTTGAAGATCGCCTCCGACCCGCGCGCATCGGCATCCGTGACGCCATGGACTTCGAGCGTTGCGAAACGATACCGGAGCCCTTCCTCCAGCGCCTTCAGCACGCCGGCCCGGCCGATGAACTCGCCTTTTTTGGGTTGAACGAAGCGGTCGAGGCCGGATTCCATCGCGTTGTATTCGATGGAGAGTTCGCGGGGGAGCTGCCGGTAGGACTTCTCCAGCGCCATCGTCATCATGGCGCGGATGCCGAAGGGCTTGATGGCGAAGTCGGCGCCGGCCGTCATCAGCGCATCGTAGAGGACGTTCTGCATGCCGATCGGGTGATGCAGTTCCCAGCCGAGCTCGCCGATGAAATTGACGCGCAAGGCGTGGACGCCGACGCCGGCGACGGAGATCGCCTGTCCCGTCAGCCAGGGGAAGGCCGCGTTGGACAGATCGCTGCGCGTCAGCTTTGCGAGGACCTCCCTCGATTTCGGACCTGCGAGGACGAGCACGCCCATCGCCTCCGTCAGCGGACGCAGCGTAACCGAGCCGTCGTCCGGCAGGAGCCGCATGAGGTTGTCGTGGTCGATCCGCTCGTAGCCGCCGGCCGAGACGAGATAGAAGCGTCCCGGCGCCCATTCGTAGACGGTGAACTCGGCTCTGACGCCGCCCGTCTCCGTCAGGAGATGGCAGAGCGCGAGACGTCCCCGCGTCTTCGGAATGCGGTTGGCGAGGATGCGATCGAGGAAACCACGTGCACCTGGGCCTGAAACTTCCATCTTCGCGAAGGCCGTGAGGTCGAGAAGGCCGACGCCCTCCGTCACCGCCGTCACCTCGTTGCCGACGTGGCTGAAGTAGTTGGAGCGGCGGAACGACCATTTCTCGCGGATGATGCCGTTGTCATCCGCCGGCGCGTGGTTCTCGTTGGTGAGGACGTCGGCGCCGAGGTCGAGCTCTTCGCTAGAGACAGCCGTGCCCTCCGGCGCGAACCAGTTGGCGCGCTCCCAGCCGTAGACGGAGCCGAACACGGCGCCGAGCGCCTTCTGGCGGTCGTAGGAGGGCGAGGTCTTCAGCGGCCGAGCGGCGGCCCGTTCCTCGTCGGGATAATGCGTCGTGAAGACGTTTGCATAGGCCTCCTCGTTCTTGGCGATGAGGTAGCCTTCGGTGGCGTAGGGGCCGAAACGGCGCGGGTCGACGCCGACCATGTCGACGGTCGGCTCGCCGTCGACGATCCATTCGGCGAGCTGCCAGCCGGCGCCGCCGGCGGCCGTGAGGCCGAAAGAATGGCCCTCGTTCAGCCAGAAGCCCTTGAGGCCCGGCGCCGGCCCGACGATGGGCGATCCGTCCGGCGTATAGGCGATGGCGCCGTTGTAGACCTTTTTGATCCCGACCTCGCCGAAAGCGGGGACGCGGGCGATCGCCGTCTCGATATGCGGCATCAGCCGGTCGAGCTCCTCCTGGAAGAGCTCGTATTCGGAATTGTCGTCCGGCCCGTCGAGGTAGCAGCAGGGCGCGCCTTTCTCGTAAGGTCCGAGGAGAAGGCCGCCGTTCTCCTCGCGCATGTACCAGGCGGAATCGCTCTCGCGCAGAACGCCCATCTCGGGCAGGCCCTGGCGCCTCCTCTCGACGATCGCCGGATGCGGCTCGGTGACGATGTACTGATGCTCGACGGGGATCACGGGAACGTCGAGCCCGACCATCCGGCCGGTGCGCCGGGCGAAGTTGCCCGTCGCGGAAACGACATGCTCGCAGGTGATGTCACCCTGGTCCGTCGAGACCTTCCACTGGCCGTTGGCGAGCTGCTCGATGGCGGTGACGACCGTGTTGCGGTGGATCTTCGCGCCGAAGTCGCGGGCGCCCTTGGCGAGCGCCTGCGTGAGGTCGGCGGGCTGGATGTAGCCGTCCTCCGGGTGCTGGATCGCGCCGAGGATGCCGTCCGTCTCGCAGAGCGGCCAGATTTCCTTCAGCTCCTCGGGTGTCAGCATCCTGACCGGCACGCCGATCGTCTCGGCGATGCCCGCATAGTACTGGAATTCGTCCCACCGGTCCTTCGTACGGGCGAGGCGGATGTTCGTCACGTTGGAGAAGCCGACATTCATGCCGGTCTCGGCTTCGAGTTCGCGGTAGAAGCGGACCGAATACTTGTGGAGCTGCCCGACCGAATAGCTCATGTTGAACAGCGGCAGCAGGCCCGCGGCATGCCATGTCGAGCCGGAGGTCAGCTCCTTGCGCTCGATGAGGACCGAGTCCGTCCAGCCCTTCTTCGCCAGATGATAGAGCGTCGAGACACCGACGACGCCGCCTCCGATCACGACGGCACGGGCTTGGGTCTGCATGGCGGCTCCTGTCGGGGCGAAGGTCTGGTCGGGACGACGGTCTTGGGGCGAGCCGGAGACTAGGCGAGCGCCGGCAAGCCGCGCATTCTCTTTGCGACATCGCCTGTCGATCGAAGCGCGGCAACGCCGTGTCTCCCCTTCTTGCCGGAGGGGTCAAGGAAGCAGGTGCGCAGGGTCAGCGTTTCCTTAACCACGCCCGGCCATCCTCAGGAGCAACCTGACGGCGAACCTGCGCGCGCCCGGCGCCTCGCGCCTCATCGCTGGACTCCATAAGACATGCCGACCATCGGTTCTCGCCTCGCCTCTCCGATGATCGTCGTCGCGCTCGTGCCGGTTCTTCTGGCGGGGCTCCTGTCGGTCGGGCTCACCGTTCCGGTCGGTCCCTTCTACTGGGACCTCTACGTCTATCTCGACGCCGCCAACCGCATCGCGGACGGTCAGGTGCCGAGCGTCGACTTCTTCACGCCCGTCGGACCGCTCGGCTACTGGCTCTTCGCCGGCTTGGCCAACCTGTTTCCCAGCGGGCAGCCGCTTCTCGTCGTGCAATGGTCTCTGCTCGCGGTCACGCTGCCGCTTCTGGCGCCGGTGCTCGTGGAGGTGGGTAGGCAGTCGCGCCCGACCGCCTTCGCGCTGTTGGTGCCGTTCCTCGTCTTTTCGCTGCTGCCGTTCAATGTCGAGGAATATTATCCTTATCCCGGGGTCGACGGCTACGGCATCTACAACCGGCAGGTCTGCCAGATCCTCTACGTGCTCGCCGCAGCGCTCGTCTTCGTCCGGCGGCAGGGCGTGCTGACGGCGGTGATCGCCGGGGCGATGCTCGCGCTCTTCCTCGTCAAGATAACCGGCTTCATCGCCGGCCTGATGCTGGCGGCGATTGCCTTTTCGGCCGGACGCATCGCCCTTCGCAGCGCTGTCGGCGCGATCCTCGTCTTCGCCGCCGTTCTCAGCATCCTCGAAGTCTGGCTTGGCGTCACGCGCGCCTATCTCGGTGACATCGTCACGCTCGTCTCGATGAACGAGGGTGTGATCCTGTCGCGCTTCCTCCAAGCGGGATCGCTGCATTTCATCGCCATCGCGCCGCTGGCAGCCCTCACCCTGACCCTCCTTGCGTTCGATGCGCGCGGACTTCTGGAAGCAGCCGGCGAGGCGCTCCGCCATCCCCGGCTTGCCGCGGTCGCAACACTCTTCGACCGCGACGTCGTCTGGGTCGGGGGCGCGTCCTTTGCCGGCCTCTTCTTCGAGACGCAGAACACCGGCGGGCAGGCGTTCATCTTCCTCTGGCCGATCCTGCTGCAGGTCATTTGGCGCTCGGGCCGATGGAGCGGCGCGCCGCTCGCCCTCGTTCTCGCCCTCGTCGCCGCGAGCGTCCTGCCGACCTTCATGGAGGTGATCCATCGGTCCGCGCGCGCGACCGTCGGCCAAATCCTCTACGAACGGCTGGA
>JACMIV010000037.1 GCA_014380965.1 Rhizobiaceae bacterium
CCTCGGCTCGACGGCAGGCAGCGATGTCGGCGGCTCGAGCAGCGGCCAGGGCATCACGGGCGGCCTCAATTCAAGTGGCGCGGGGAGCACGGATGTTCTCGGTAACCAGTCCGTCGTCCCGTCGAACGTCGACTCGATCGCGCGATCGGGCAATGCCGGCGCCGCGACGGGTCTTGGTGGAACCGGCCGCAGCGGTGCTGGAGGCAGCAACGAGGTCGAGCAGCCGCTTTCTCGTTCCGGTGCTGGAAGCCCGGCGGAATACGACATCCGACAGCCCGGCGTCGGCGTGGACCTTCAATCCATCCGAGGCGCCCTTGCGGCCGACCCCAGCGCAACGCCGAAGCCGAACGGGGATTGAAACGAAATGGGCTCAGGACGGCCTTTCGGCCGTGAAGCCCCCCGTGGTTTCGTCACCGTCATGGGCACTCGTCAAAGAGCGCCCATGACCTTTCCGTTGAAACCGTAGACCTTACGCTCCCCTCGAAGTGGAACGAGCGTCACCTCCCGCGTCTGGCCGGGTTCGAAGCGGACGGCGGTTCCGGCCGCGATATCGAGCCTTTGTCCACGGGCGACCTCACGGTCGAAGGCGAGGGCAGAATTGGTCTCGGCGAAATGATAGTGGGAGCCGACCTGGATCGGGCGGTCTCCGGTGTTGGACACTTCGACCGTCGTCGCGACTGCGCCCTCGTTGAGGATGATCTCGCCGGGCAACGTGGTGATTTCGCCGGGGACCATGACCGTCACCCCGCCATCAGGGCAAGGCCAGCAAGGGCCGTACCCAGGCCCGCGACCCGCGAAAGCGAAGATGCCGAACGGTTGGCCGAGCCCGCGGACTGCCCAAGGCCAAGACCCACTCCAGCCATATGCAGGAACGCCGTCGCCACAAGGAAGCCGAGCCCGAACTGAAACGCGCCGGCAATGCCGAGCTCGCCCGCATGGGCATGTCCATGAAGCAGCGCGAAGGCTCCGACCACCGCAGCGCTCGCTGGCACCGGCAGCCTCGCGGCGACCGCGACGAGGAGGCCGAGGACGACAACGGAGGCGAGAATTCCCGGCTCCACGAAGGGCAATGCCATTCCGCCGAGCCCGAGCGCGAAGCCAAGCGCCATCGTGCCGACGAAGGCTGCTGGAACCACGAAAACGGCGCGGCCACCCATCTGCGCCGCCCAAAGCCCGACGGCCACCATCGCCAGAACATGGTCGAGGCCGAAGACCGGGTGCGACAGCCCGGCCAGCAAGGAGCCGTGCGCTTCCGGATCGAGATGAGCGAAGGCGGGAGCAGCTCCTGCCAAGAGCGTTGCGGCGGCGATGGTGAAATGTCTGAACATCTGTCCCTCGTTTGGTCGACCTGCGGCACGGCATGTCGCGTGCCATGGGCGCCCGGAATTGGGTCACGCCCGGTGTGACGGCGCAGTCGGCGAGCCTTCTGCGCTGCACGCTCCACTGTGGAAGACCGGAACCCCGCTGTCAAAGCGGTTCCAGTTCGAAGGGTCTCGGTCACGCACGCAAGAACGCCCTGACAAAAGCGCTCGGTCGATAAAGTTCTCTGAACTTTTAGAGGCCGATCGAAACCGTCTCCTGTCATGATGGGCACGACTTCGAAAGATGCCCATGCCCCGTTTGGTAGAGGGTCGCCGGAACGTCCGGAATGCCGAGCAAAGAAGGTTCGCCATGATCGCGACTGCCCTCTCCCGCATCACTCTTCTTCCCCTCCTCGTCGCCACCGTCCTCCTCGGCGCAGCGCCAGCGGGATCGAAAGTCCCAAGCTTCATCCGCACCGCGACCATCGACGGCGTCCGGGGCCCGGTCTACTACTCCCCGATCGACCGCCGCTTCCATCCGATCGCGTCTCGAACGATCACCGCCGCGGTGGAGCGCGTCGCCACGAACCTCAACTGACGCGGTCGTTCCCTGTCCCGGCTGGGGCTAGCGGATGGGCTGATGCACGGTGACGAGTTTCGTCCCGTCCGGAAACGTCGCTTCCACCTGCACGTCGTGAATCATCTCGGCGATCCCCTCCATCACATCGGCGCGCGTCACGACATGGGCGCCGGCCTCCATCAGGTCGGCGACCGAGCGCCCGTCCCGCGCGCCTTCCACCACGAAGTCCGAGATCAGTGCGATCGCTTCGGGATGGTTGAGCTTCACGCCGCGGGCGAGCCTCTTGCGTGCGACTTCGGCCGCCATGGCGACGAGGAGCTTGTCTTTTTCGCGGGGCGTCAACTGCATCGGCGGGCACTTTCACGAACAACGGATCAGGTCGACCATACGCGCGGAAGCGGTCGCTTCGCCAGCTTTGAGAGAAGCGGAACCAGTCGCTTGCGCAGCGAGAACCCATCGTCGGCGACGAGCCGGATGAGGACAAGGCCGTCGAACACGCTGGCCCCGCCCGCCGGCCCGAGAAGGGCCCTCGCCGCGTCGAGAACGGCCTCCACGTCCGGAGCCTGCAGGAGAATCGTCGAGAACGCTCTGGCGCCGCCGAGGCTTGCAGTCGAGGCCGCGATGCGCTCGATTTCACCGTCGAACCGAAGATCGTCCGCGTGGACGAGCCGTCCATCCCGCCGAATGCGCCACCGGTCGCGGAAGAGACCGCGCCGGACGCGTTCCCCCATCAGCGTCCGGCCGAGGATGACGCTTTCGACAAGGAGAAGCCGGCTCGATGCCGCGCAGTCGATCTCGATATGGCGCGACAGGGCGCCGCCGTCGAAGAGGATGGTCTCCTGCGGCAGATAGGCGAGGTCTGCGCCCTTTCCGACCGAGATCGACGTCCGCATCCGCGCCTCGCCGCTTGCTGCCCGGTAGACGCGCTCGCAGGCCTGCGTGGTGATGGATAGGCTTGCCCCCGCCTCGAGCGAGAACGACTGCTCCAGCCGATCGCCGCCCGTCAGGCCGCCGGACGAATTGATCAGAATGGCCTCGGCGCCCGGATCCCGCTCTGCATATTGCGAGACATCGCCGAAGACGGTTGGAAACCGGAGCTTCAGGCAGCCCGCCTGATGCAGGCGGGCAAGACGCGTCCGACCAGCGGTCAGCCGGAAGTCGGCCACCGCACGTCCCTTGGCCCTCTGCATGGCAGGCGCGGCGTCGGCGAGGAGGAGAGTGTCAGACGGTGAGATGCTTGCGAACCTCCGGGCGGTCGAGGTCTTCGGCCTTGCCCTCGAAGACGATCTCGCCGCGATCCATGATGTAGACCTTGTCCGCAAGTTCGCGGCAGAAGTCGAGATACTGCTCGACGAGGAGGATCGCCAGGCCCGAATGTTCCTTGAGATAGCGGATGGCGCGGCCGATATCCTTGATGATCGAGGGCTGGATGCCCTCTGTCGGTTCGTCGAGGACGAGGAGGCCCGGCCGCGTGACGAGCGCCCGCCCGATCGCGAGCTGCTGCTGCTGCCCGCCGGACAGATCGCCACCGCGCCGGCCGAGCATGGTCTTCAGCACCGGAAAGAGCTCGAAGACGTGGTCGGGAATGAATTTCTCGCTGCGCTTCAGCGGCGCAAAACCCGTCTGCAGGTTCTCCTTCACGGTCAAAAGCGGGAACACCTCGCGTCCCTGCGGCACGAACCCGATGCCGCGCCGCGCCCGCGCATACGGCGCCTCGCGCCCCAGCACATGACCGTCGAAGGCGATCTCGCCGGACCGGATCGCCTGTTGCCCGACGATCGCCCGGAGGAGACTGGTCTTGCCGACGCCGTTGCGCCCGAGCACGCAGGTGATTTCGGCCTTGTTCGCCTGCATCGAAACGCTGCGCAGCGCCTGCGCGGCGCCGTAGTAGAGATCGACGTTCGAGACGTTCAGCATGGAAGGCGCCCTTTGGAGAGGAGATGTCCACTGCTCGGCAAGGCGCCGCAACCCTGGAACTCGTCATCCCGGACTTGATCCGGGATCCATGCCGAAGGCTGCACGCTGCCGATCCGGTTCAGGATTTGCCGTAATCGCGGCCTCGGCATGGATCCCGGCTCGGGGGCCGGGATGACGAAGTTGAAAGCGACAACCCTCTCGTCGCCCCTTCGGGTCGGCAAAACCCTCATCGTCCGAGATAAACCTCGACGACGCGGGGATCTGCGCTGACCGCATCGAGCGTCCCTTCCGCCAGCACCGCCCCTTCGTGCAGACAGGTGACCTTCACGCCGAGCTCGCGCACGAAATGCATGTCGTGCTCGACGACGACGACGGACCGCGTCTTCGCGATGTCCTTCAGAAGCCTTGCCGTCTCGACCGTCTCGGCATCCGTCATCCCGGCCACCGGCTCGTCCACGAGGAGGAGCTCTGGGTCTTGCGCCAGGAGCATGCCGATCTCCAGCCACTGCTTCTGTCCGTGGCTGAGGTCGGCCGCCGACATCGCCCGCTTGTCCCAGAGGCGGGTCGTGTCGAGGATTTCCTCGATCTTGCGGGCCTCCGTGCGTCCGTCGCGGTGAAACAGCGCCGAGACGACGCTGCGTTGCCCGGCCATCGCGAGGCGCAGATTGTCCTCGATCGTGTGGCTCTCGAAGACGGTCGGCTTCTGGAACTTGCGCCCGATCCCCATCGAGGCGATGTCGGCCTCGTCGTGCTGGGTGAGATCGACGGTGCCCTTGAAGTAGACGTCGCCCTTGTCGGGCTTGGTCTTGCCGGTGATGATGTCCATCATCGTCGTCTTGCCGGCACCGTTCGGGCCGATGATCGCCCGCATCTCGCCGCGCGCGATGACGATCGAGAGCCCGTTGATCGCCTTGAAGCCGTCGAACTGCTTGGTCACGCCGTCGAGATAGAGCAGCGTCTCCGTGCGGGCCACGCTGCCCGCCGGCGCGGCGTGTGCCGCGCTCGCGCGCATCGTGGCGTAAGGGTGTGGCGAGACCACCGTGTTCATCCTGCCTGCCGTCGTTTCGCCGTGGTGCGGATCATCGGTTGGCGGCACCGTCGCATGAACGTTCATCGCCGTCACTCCGCCGGAGCGGGCGCGGGATCGCCCGAGCCCCTGCGCGGCCCGGAACCGCCGCCGATGCCCTTCTCGGCATTCTTCGATCGCCGCAGCGATCGCATCGCCCCCCAGCGCTCGTCGAACGTGCCGACGATCCCCTTGGGCAGGAAGAGCGTGACGAAGACGAAGAGCGAGCCGAGGACGAAGAGCCAGAATTCGGGCGCCGCCGCCGTGAAGTAGCTCTTGCCGGAATTGACGAGGAGGGCGCCGATCACCGGCCCGAGCAGGGTGCCGCGCCCGCCGACCGCCGCCCAGACGACGATCTCGATCGAATTGACCGGCGCGAACTCGCCCGGATTGATGATGCCGACCTGCGGCACGTAGAGCGCGCCCGCGACGCCCGCCATCATCGCCGACAGCGTGAAGGCGAAGAGCTTCACGTATTCCGGCCGCCAGCCGATGAAGCGCGTCCGGCTTTCCGCGTCCCGAACCGCGATCATCAGCTTTCCGAGCTTGGACCGCGTGATCGCCCCGACGATGACGACGCCGATCGACAGCGCGATGCAGGTGGCCACGAACAGCCCGAGCCGCGTCGAGGAGGCCTGGAGCGGGAAGCCGAGGATTTCCTTGAAGTCGGTGAGGCCGTTGTTGCCGCCGAAGCCCATGTCGTTCCGGAAGAAGGCGAGCAGCAGCGCATAGGTGAGCGCCTGCGTGATGATCGAGAGATAGACGCCGGTGACTCTGCTGCGGAAGGCGAAGTAGCCGAAGACGAAGGCCAGCAGCCCCGGCACGAGCACGACCATGATCGCGGCGAACCAGAACTGGTCGAACCCGTACCAGAACCAGGGAAGCTCCTGCCAGTTCAGGAAGACCATGAAGTCCGGCAGGATCGGGTTGCCGTAAGTGCCCCGCGTGCCGATCTGGCGCATGAGGTACATGCCCATCGCATAGCCGCCGAGCGCGAAGAAGGCGCCGTGTCCGAGCGACAGGATGCCGACATAGCCCCAGACGAGGTCGAGAGAAAGCGCCAGCAGCGCGTAACAGAGATACTTGCCGATCAGGGGGATCGCATAGCTCGGGATGTGCAGCGGATGAGTCGCGGGAAGCCACTGGTTCGCCATCGGCACGAGGACAGCTGCGGCGCAGAGCGCCAGCACGATGAACCAGACGCGGGCGCCGAGGAACCTTGCGAAGATCATGCGTCCACGAACCTTCCCTTGAGGGCGAAGAGGCCGCGCGGGCGCTTCTGGATGAAAAGGATGATGAGCACGAGCACCACGATCTTGCCGAGGACCGCGCCGGCATAGGGTTCGAGGAACTTGTTGACGATGCCAAGGCTCATGGCCCCGACAAGCGTGCCCCAGAGGTTTCCGACGCCGCCGAAGACGACGACCATGAAGCTGTCGATGATGTAGCTCTGCCCAAGATCCGGGGAGACGTTGTCGATCTGGCTGAGGGCGACCCGGGCGATGCCCGCGTTGCCCGAGCCGAGCGCGAAGGTCATCGCGTCGACCCAGGGCGTGCGGATGCCCATGGCGGACGCCATCTTCCGGTTCTGCGTCACCGCCCGCATCTGGAGCCCCATCGACGTCCGGTTGAGCGCGGCGAGCAGCGCGAAGAAGATGACGGCGGAGAAGACGATGATCCACATGCGGTTGTAGGTGACCGACATCAGTCCGACATCGAACGCGCCCGACATCCACGACGGGTTGCCCACCTCGCGGTTCGTCGGCCCGAAGATCGTGCGGATCCCCTGCTGGAGGATCAGCGAGACGCCGTAGGTCGCGAGCAGCGTCTCGAGCGGCCGGCCGTAGAGAAAGCGGATGAGGCCGCGCTCCATCACGAGGCCGACTAGCGCCGAGACGAGGAAGGCGAGCGGCAGCGCGATGGCGAGCGACCAGTCGAAGAGCCCGGGGGCGAACGACCGGATCGCTTCCTGCACCATGAAGGTCGTGTATGCCCCCAGCATCACCATCTCGCCATGCGCCATGTTGATGACGCCCATGACGCCGAAGGTGATCGCAAGACCGATGGCGGCGAGAAGCAGCACCGAGCCGAGCGAGATGCCGTACCAGATGTTCTGGGCATAGCCCCAGAGCGTGATGTTCTGCTCGATCTCGACGGCTGCCGCAGTCGCGGCCGCCGTCAGTTCCGAATTCTCTGCGGCGCGGATGCCGGAGAGGACGACGAGCGCCTGCCGGTCGCCGCGCGCCGAGATGAGGTCGATGGCCGCGAGTTTGTCCGCTGCCGGAAGGCCGGACTTGATCACCGCCGCC
>JACMIV010000280.1 GCA_014380965.1 Rhizobiaceae bacterium
ACATCGAGACCGTCTGGGGCAGAGGATATGTGCTGCGAGAGCCGGAAGTCGACACCAAAGCGGCGTAGGCTTCTTCCCCGACGCCCCTCCTCCCCTCGCATCCTCCGCCGAGGACCCGCGTCGCCAGCAGCGCCGCGGGTCTTTCCGCGTTCAGACGATTGCAACCGAAGAGAAGCTGCTTCGCGAGAGGCGTTGCGACGGGGAAGGACCCCGATCAGGCCGCGACCTCGGTCAGGAAGGGTTGCAGCCAGCCGGTGAGCGCCGCGCGGTCGAAGGGCTTGTAGATGAAGCCGTTGGTGCCGGCGCGCTTCATCCGGGTCATCTGACCGAGATTGGCCTCGACGAACGAGCCGAGGATGATCGGCTGCGATCCTTCGGGGCGGGCGCGGAGCGTGCGGACGAGATCGTCGCCCACCATGTCCGGCAGTGTCGCCGCGACGATGATGAGATCGGGCAGTGCTCCGTCTCGAAGCATGGCGAGCGCCTCGGCGCCCGTGCTGGCGTTCTCGACCGTGAAGTCGAGCTTGAAGATGATCCGGCTCGCGACCTTCCGGATGACGTTGGATTCGTCCACGATCAGGCAGGTCTTCATCGGCCGCTCCGAGCATACGGGGCGGCCGACCAGACGGCTGCTCTCCCTGCGATCGAAGACTAGCCTCGCCTGCTTGCATTATCGTTGAGGAGCACGGCAAAGATTGAGTGAACGAGCGAAAATGCGGCGAGCCCTAGCTCCGCAAGCGTTGTCCGTCCTGCACAACGCCGCGCATCAGACGCCAGCAGATATCTCGTCCTGCGGTGCAGCTTCGGTCGATGCGCCTGCTGCGGAAACCGTGAAGACGGCGGCCTCTGCACCGATGTCGAGCGTCACGTCGAGACCGAGTTCGCGGGCGAGAAGCAGCGTGTAGTAAGGCTGCACGCCATGGGCGTCGACCGGCTCGTCGAGCGGCTCGCCGGAGAGGAGAGCGCGGAACTTCGCCGGAACGCGCAGAGGCGTGCCCGTGGCACGCACGGTGATGCGGGGCGATGGCGCGAGCGCTTCCACCTCTACGGAGACTTCGCGCCCGCGCGGAACCGAAGCGTTCGCGACGACCACGAGGTTCAGGATCAACTTGGCGATGTTCTTGGCGACATAGGCCCGCTCGCCGGACCAAGCGAGTGTCGCCCGCTCGAACTTCATGAAGCCTTCGGCGGCCTGACGCGCGTCGCCGAGATCGATCTGCGCGGCCGACGAGCCGGAGGCGCCGTAGGCGATGCGGGCGAATTGCAGCTTGGCGACGGCGCTCTTCGTCGAGTTGCGCACGAGCTCCATCGACTCGGCGTCGTTCGGCATTTCGTCCAGAAGTTCGAGGCCGCTCTGCACGGCGCCGACCGGCGAGATGATGTCGTGGCAGAGCTTGCTCGCAAGCAGGGCCGCCAGATCCGGCGCCGAAACGTCTGGTAGAAGCATGATGTCGTATCCGTTCGCACTGCGATTGTCGCTCGGAGGGAGATGCCGTCCGCTGCCGGCGCGAATCAGGCATCCCGTTCGGCTGCTAACAATGAGTCGGCCACCCGTCGCAGTCAACCGATCGACCGGAGCGGACAAGGCGGCTTCGCCTTGCCTCAAAGTCGGGCGGACGTATCCGGCGTTAGCGTTTTGAGAAGCATATTTTGATTCAATGCGCCTGAGCCCTCCGAAGGGCTCCGCGATGTCGCACATCCAGCGCAACGCGTGCTCCGTCGCCCGGGTGGCGAACACGCCCCGATCGAAAGGGATCGACCATGCCGTCCTTGCTCCGTGCCCTCCGCCCGACGCTTGTCTTCGCCCTTGCCGTGTGCGCCGCGCTCCTTGCGCCCGTCGGGCCGCTCAGCGCGCAGGATCAAAACGGCTACACGATGGAGGAGATCGTCTCGAAGGGGCACTCGTTCTTCGGCTCGACATCGGGGGGGCTTGCGAGCGTCGTCGAGAAGGCGTTCGAAGCGAATGGCCTGCCGAACGGCTACATCCTCGGCGAGGAAGCCTCCGGCGCCTTCATCGGCGGCCTGCGTTTCGGCGAAGGCACGCTCTTCACCAAGAATGCCGGCGAGCACCGGTTGTTCTGGCAGGGACCGTCGCTCGGGCTCGACGCCGGCGGCGACGGCGCGCGGACGATGATGCTCGTCTACGACCTGCCGTCGGTCGAGGGCGTCTACGGCCGGTTCGGCGGCGTCACCGGCAGTGCCTATCTCGTCGGGGGTCTCGGAATGACGTTCCTGAAACGCGACGATGTCGTCCTCGTCCCGATCCGCACCGGCCTCGGCGCCCGCCTCGGCATCAACCTCGGCTATCTCAAGCTGACGCCGATGCCGACCTGGAATCCCTTCTGATCCGCACGAGCCAGATCGCGGAGTTCTCGGGCTTTGCTTCGCCGCCGCCGCGTTTCGGGCGGTATTTGCAGACATGAGCGCGAAGCGGGATGGGAAGGGTGCGGAACCGGACCCGTCGCCCACCGTGGCGCCCACCATGGCGTTCGTGCCATCCTCGCGACGGGCCGCCTCGGCTCACGCTCCACCGACTGCCCGGACGTCCCATGATCGCCACAGGCCTGACCTTCCTCTTCGGAGCGCTGCTGACGGCCCTTCTGGTCCTTCTCGTCGCGCCGATCGTCTGGCGGAAGGCGCAGACGCTGGCACGGCGCGAGTTCGAAGCGACCATTCCCGCCTCGGCCAACGAGATCCGCGCCGGTCTCGATGGCGTCAGGGCGCAGGCAGCGCTGTCGATACGAAGGTCGGAAGTCCTCCTCGCCGAAATCCGCGAGAAATCCGCGCGCACGCAGGCCGAACTCGGACGCTCGACGGTCGAGAATGTCGGGCTCTTGAAGCGCAGCCGCCAGCTTGCCGAGGATCTCTCCCAGCGCGAAGCGGAATTGGCCAAGCTCGATGAACTCGTCGCCCTCAAGGAGGAGGAGACGGCGAAGCTCGCGCGCCATCTTGCCGCCGCCCGGCAGGATTCCGACACCAAGCGCCGGGAACTCGTCACGATCGAGCAGCGCTTTCGCGAACTCAGCGACATCGCCGAGGAGCGCCGGCTCCAGCTCGTGGCCGCCGACGACAAGAGCGATCTCCTCGCGGATGCCCTGCGCCTGTCGGAGCGCCAGACGCGCGAGGCGGAAGCCGAGGCCGAACGCCTCCGGGACGACGCCGTCCAGGCGGGCCGGGCTGTCGGCCAGGAGAAGACGCAGAGCTCGACCCTCAACGAGAAGGTCGCGACGCTGCTTGCCGGCATCGCCGACCGCGACGAGGAAATCCTGCGGCTGAAGGCGAGACTTGTCGAGACGAGCGAGCGAGCGAGCGTCCAGCGCACCCAACCTGCGCGCCGGGACGCGCCAGGACGGGATGTCGATGCCGATCTTTCCGACGTGCGCGATCAGATCTCCGACCTTGCCGCCCGCGTCCTGCGCATGGCGAGCCTTGCGGAAGGGCCGGATTCGCCGCTTGCCAGGCTGATCGAGAAACCGGCGGACGTGGCCGGCACGGCAGGCGGGCGGCTCAGCCTTGCCGATCGTGTGCGGCTTCTGTCCGAGGAGGAAGCGGCCGGCGGCGCGACGCCTTCGCGGTCACAGGCCGCCCGCTGACGGGGAAGGCGGTACGCGGCTAGAAGCGCGGTTCGCCTCGAACAGGCGATGCAGGGCGATGGCCGCGGCAGTCGCGACGTTGAGGCTGTCGAAGCCCGGCGCCATCGCGATGGCGACGCTCGCCATCCGGCCGAGGAGCGCGGCCGGGAGGCCCGGCCCTTCCGCCCCGAGGAACAAAGCGGTCGCCCCTCCCCTATCGAGCGCCGCGGCTCCGTCCGACGCGCCCGGCGACAGCGCCAGACACCGGAAGCCGGCCTCCTCGAGGCGCCGCACCGCCTCCTCTCCAGACGCGACCCGCGCATACGGCACGGCGAGGACACTGCCGACCGAGACGCGGAGCGCCTTTCGGTAGAGCGGATCGCAAGAGGTCTCGTCGACGAGCACCATGCCCACGCCGAACGCCGCGGCGTTGCGGAACAGCGCTCCGATGTTGTCGTGGTTGGCGATGCCGACGGCGACGAGGACGGTCCCGCCGTCTTCGGCGATCGCGTGGAGGCGGCCCGCCGTCGAGCCGGCGTACTCTGTCGCCTCCCCTGCAGCCATCACGCCGCGATGAACGGGGAAGCCGGCGACCGCATTGTAGGTCGCGCGATCCGCGACGTAGACCGGCGTCTCCCGCGGCACCTTGGCCAGAAGTCCGGACAGGCCGCCCAGCCGATTTTCGAGGAGGAGAAGGCCGACCGCCCGGAACCTTTCGGCGCGAAGGAGTTGGTCGACGACGACCGTGCCCTCCGCGATGAAGCCCCGGCGCCCGACGAGATCGCGCTCGCGGATGTCCCGGAAAGCGGCGATGCGCGGGTCGTCCGGGTCGCATATCCGGATCAGGCGCTCGTCATCGATCATGCCATGTCCGTCTCTTCGCGCCGCCGCCGGGCTGGGTCACGAGCGGTCGGGCAGATCGACCCGCCACTCGAACGAACGCACCGCGTGCTTGCTGCTCCCGCGTTGCAGGACACAAGTCTCACGTAACCGTAATGGGCGTATTCATAAAGTGTCCGCAGCAATTCCCGAACCCGCTTTACTTGCCGCACGATTCGGAACATCGAAGGTCCCATGCGTCTTCGTCATCTCACCTTGCCGGCACTGCTTGCGTCCCTTTGCGGCTGCACGTCGGCGGTCGCGCCGAAGGTAGAGCTCTATGGCATGACGCTGCCGCGTTTCGAAATTTTTCGCTACGGCATCAAGGATACCAGCGTTCCGACCGAGCCCTACACGCTCGACGCAAACGAACTATCGGACATCAAGGCGGCCTTCTCGGCAGAATTCGTCGACGGACGGACGCTGGAGTTCGGGCCGATCACCGCGCGCCGCCAGCCGTCCGGGAGCCTCGTCGTCTGCGGTCTCGTGAATGTCCGGACACCGGACGGCACGCGCTCCGGGATGACGCTGTTCGACGGCATCGCGTCTCCGACGATGATCCCCGGCCGCATCGGCTTTACCCCGCAGCGCATAGCCGGGGCGAACGCCAAGACGATCGACATCTACAGCGACTGCCGGGACAACGGCGCCCTTTAGAGGCCCGTGCCACGTTACGCTCACCGGTTCACTCGATGATCAGCCAGCCCTCGTCGTCCATCCGGACCGAAACGTCGCGATAGTCGGTGATCCAGTGCGCGTCGCCGAGAGCCTGAGGCTTCAGCAGCGACGCGACGACGACGACCTCGGCCCCTGCCGCATGTCCGGCGGCGATGCCGGCCGGGGCGTCCTCGAAGACGACGCAATCGGTCGGATCGAAGCCGAGGCGACGGGCGCCTTCGCGATAGCCCTCTGGGTCGGGCTTGCCTGACTTCACATCCTCGGCAGTGATGCGAACCGGCGGCATCGAAATGCCGGCAGCGCCGAGCCGGATGGCGGCAAGCCGTGCGTCCGCGGACGTCACGATCGCCCAGCGGTCTGCGGGCAGCGCGCGAAGAAATTCGAGAGCGCCGCCGATCGCGACGATCCCGTCGGTGTCCTCACGCTCCTCGAGGTCGAGGCGCGCGGCCTCCTCTTCGACGGAAAGGCCGGGAGGACAGACCTCCCGCATGGTGTCGATCAGACGCCGGCCGTGCGCATCCTTCAATATCACGTCGGCGTCGAGGCCGTGACGGTTCGCCCAGCGGCGCCAGACCCGATCGACGACGGCGTGCGACAGGAGGAGCGTCCCGTCCATGTCGAACAGAAGCGCCTTTGCGCGGATCGGTGTCTTCAAGTGCTTTGCCATCTCGCAGCCCGTCTTCCTTCGCCTCTTTCCTCTCCCCGACCCCCTTCGGGCAGACCGCGGCCATGACTGGCCCGATGGCCCCACCGGATCCAGGGAGCGCACGAAAAAGCCGCCAGGAGTTTCCTCCGGCGGCTCAGCGTCTCTTTCGAGATCATGTGGCCCTTGTCTCTCGGCTCGCCAGTACATCCGTGGTCGGACAAGAAGCAAGGACTTCGGCGCCACTCCCCACAAAATTGGGGCACGCCGCACCGATCAAAGATCGGTAACAGTACCGGCTTGTGCAAGGCTGGAGTCGGCGAAACCGTCTCCACGCTCGGCCCGCCTGCCGACACTGCGGTTGTGTCCTTGCTGCGGCGGCGATAGCCTCCGGCCAGCTTAGTGAGGGCGACGGAACAGCGGCAGGGTGGGCGGAGAACGATGTCGACCATCACTTCCCGCCGGCAGCGGCTCGGCGATCGTATCCTCCGGTCCCTCGTGGCCACGCTCATCGTGGGCGCGGCGACCATCTGTCCGGCCGCAGCCCTTGCCGAGGGCCCCTCCGCGGCTCTCGTAAACGTCGATCCGACGCAGCCTCCCTTCGACGCCGTCGGCCGCGTGAACAATAGCGTCGGCGGAAGATGCACGGGCGTCCTCGTGCGAGCCGACATCGCCGTCACCGCCGCGCACTGCCTCTACAACACGCGCACCGCTCGGTTCGTACGTCCGCAATCGGTCCATTTCCTCCTCGGCTTCGACCGCGGCTCCTACCGCTTCCACACGGTCGCCGCTTCCGTCACCATCGCCTCCGGCTACGATCCGAAAGGCGCGGCGCCGTCGCTCGTCGATGATTGGGCGATCCTCCATCTCGCCGCCCCTGCGCCCTCGACCATCGCGCCCATGGCCATCGCCGACGATCGTCCAGGCCCGCGCCGGGTGATCGCCGCAGGCTTTGCCCGCCGGCGTCCGGAAGTCCTGACGGCAACCCCGCCCTGCACGACTGCATCAGAGCGGCAACGCGGCCTCATCGTCAGCGACTGCCTGGTCTCGCAAGGCCTGTCCGGCGGCCCCATGATCGACGCCGAAACCTTTGCGCTCGTCGGACTCCAGGTCGCCATCGCTTCGCGCGGGGCGAAGCCGATCGCCCTCAGCGTCCCTGTCCCGCCGCTGGCAGCGGAGGGCGAAAAGGCGATGGAGGAAGAGTGAAGCGACGCTTCTGAGCCGCAAGCCACGCCGTTCAAGCACGAACAAAACCTCGCTCACGCCGAACAGGCGCTGCACCAGGACCGAACTACGCTCGCGCTACAATTTAAGATTTGAATAACTGGTACGCCCAAGGGGAATCGAACCCCTGTTTGCGCCGTGAGAGGGCGCCGTCCTAACCGCTAGACGATGGGCGCGAAGCAGTGGGTGCCGATATAATCGGAGCGGGCCGGCATGGCAAGCGGTTTTCGGCTTGTGGCGGGGAGAACGAGCGCGGTCCTTGAACCAGGCCAAGCCGGGTCGCTCCTCACGGCGCCGAGATGCGGTAGCGCCCGATGACGGAGCCGGTCCGAAGGTCGATCCGCAGCAGGGTTCCTTCGCCTGCGCCGCCGAGACTGAGGAGCGCGTCGTCGCCGTCTAGCGCGATATCGGCGATGGTGGCGCCGTCGGGAAGCGAGATCGCCAGCGGTTCCCCGGCGATGCCGACGCTCGCCCGGTCGCCGTTCACTTTGTAGACAACGGCAGCGAGCACGGCCATAACGCCCAGCATCATGGTCGCGACGGAGACGGCCAAAAGGCGGAGCATCTTGCGGCGGAGCCGCTCCGTCGCCGGATCGAGCGGTGCATCGTCTTCCTGAAGATCGCTCATGGCGCGCGCTGGGGCATGTCGGGGTTCCGCGTCGGTTTCGAACCCCTGAGAGGTCCTATGGAAGCCGGTCCTACAATCGAGGAAGAGAGCGAGGCAAGCCGCTTCGTGGTCGATGCGGCATCGCACGGCCTCCGGCTCGACCAGTTTCTCGCCGCGCAGTTCGCCGGCACCCTGTCGCGCAGCCGCATCCAGGGCATCGTGTCCGGCGGCGACGTGACCGTCGACGGCGTCACCGCCACGCTCTCCAAGCGCAAGGTGACCTTGGGCGAGGCGGTGGAGTTCGTCGTGCCGGACGCGATCGACGCCGATCCTTCGCCCGAAGCGATCGCGCTCGACATTCTCTACGAGGACGACGCGCTCGTCGTGGTGGACAAGCCGGCGGGGCTCGTCGTCCATCCAGGACCCGGCAACTGGACAGGCACCCTCGTCAACGCTCTCCTCCATCATTGCGGCGACAGCCTATCGGGCATCGGCGGCGTGAAGCGACCGGGGATCGTCCATCGGCTCGACAAGGATACGAGCGGCGTCATGGTCGTCGCCAAGACCGATGCCGCCCATCGTGCCCTTGCCGCGCAGTTCGCCTCGCACGGTCGCGACGGGCGGCTGGAGCGTGCCTATCTCGCGATCGTCTGGGGCGTGCCGCAACGCCCGGCAGGCACGATCGACGCCGCTCTCGGCCGCTCGAACAGCGACCGCACCAAACGCACCGTCGTCGGCTCCGACAGGCCGGATGCGCGCGAGGCGATCACGCATTTTTCCGTTATCGCCCGGTCGTCCAAAGCCGAGGATGCGATGGCCTCGCTCGTCGAATGCAGGCTCGAGACCGGGCGCACGCATCAGATCCGCGTCCACATGGCGCATGTCGGCCATCCGCTGGTCGGCGACGACACCTACGGCGCGGGATATCGCACCAAGGCCCGCAAGCTCGGCTCGGAGGCGGAAGCGGTCGTCGAAGGTTTCGGACGTCAGGCGCTGCATGCCGCAAGGCTCGGCTTCGATCATCCGACGACGGGCGAGGCCTTGCGCTTTTCGACGCCTGTGCCGCACGATATGCGTCTTCTGGCCAACGCGCTGGGGCTGAAGCTTGCCGCCCTGGAACTGCGGCCGGACGTTTGAGAGATCCCCGAAAGCCTATGCGGCCGAATTAAAACTTGGTCATGTTCACGTCGAACGCACCGTCTCCTAGAGAAACGTCGGAATCGGCCGCAATTTTCACATGAATCCGGTAGATTTAGCATCATAGTTCCATCGCTCGGACCGGCTCATGCGGTTCTCGGGCGCCGGCCGGCTCGGTTTTCGGGCGGCCGAACACGTGACGGAGGGTGCAATCCATGGCCCAAGCCAATATGCCGAGCATCGCCTCGGGCGAAGGCGGTCTCAGCCGCTACCTCGAAGACATTCGCCGCTTCCCCATGCTGGAGCCGCAGGAAGAATACATGCTCGCCAAGCGCTATGCCGAGCATGACGACCGCGACGCCGCGCATCGGCTGGTCACGAGCCATCTTCGGCTCGTCGCGAAGATCGCAATGGGCTATCGCGGCTACGGCCTGCCGATCGGCGAGGTCGTGTCGGAAGGCAATGTCGGGCTGATGCAAGCGGTTAAACGCTTCGATCCCGAGAAGGGCTTCCGTCTGGCCACATATGCCATGTGGTGGATTAGAGCCGCGATTCAAGAATATATTCTGCGGTCGTGGAGCCTGGTTAAAATGGGCACAACGGCGGCGCAGAAGAAGCTGTTCTTCAACCTGCGCAAGCTGAAGGGCCAACTCCAAGCGTTCGAGGACGGCGATCTGCGCCCCGATCACGTCACGACGATCGCGACCAAGCTTGGCGTGCCGGAAGAGGACGTGATTTCGATGAATCGCCGCCTCGGTGGCGACAGTTCGTTGAATTCGCCTCTGCGCGCTGACGCGGATGGCGGCGAATGGCAGGAT
>JACMIV010000281.1 GCA_014380965.1 Rhizobiaceae bacterium
ACCGCCCGATGGATCCGTTTCAACACCGCGAGGTGCCCGTCATACTCCGGGCTGCCGCGCTCGATAGGGCCAGTGCCGAACAGTCGAAAGCGCCATTCGGCGAAGACGGCGAGAGGATAGAGGCCGAGAAGCTCGAGCGCGTCGGCGCCGAGCCCGGCAGCATCCCGCTCCGCCGCAGCCATCACAGCCGCGCGGGCACCTGCGAGGCTGGAGATGCCTCCGATCGAAAGTTGCGAGGACAGCGCCGAGAAGGCGGCGACTTCGCTCCGCTCGACGATCCCGACGTCGTCGCCGCGGCGCCGAGCCTCTCTGTCGAGCCCGCCCAGGAGGACGGCAAGCACGTCGCCGAGCCGAGTGAACACGTGGTCGGCCGCACGGAACGGAAGCTTGTCCGGTTGAGCCTCCGCCGCTCTCTCGCCGCCCGCCGCATAGATTTCGTAGCGCTTGAGGTCGCCGATCCAGTGTCGCGGCACGCGCGTCATGAGACGGACGAGGAGGTCGGGCGCTTCCTCCTCCGCACTGCCGCCCTGAAGCAGAAGCCTGACGGCGAGCGCCGGCGGCGCCTGATCGTCGAGGCCACGGAAATTCCAGCTGATGCTGTATTGCGTGAAGAAGTCTTCCGCCACCGTCGCCATCGCATCGACCGGCAGTTCGGTGCGGTAGAGCTTCTGCGATGCGATCGCGCGCAAGCCGTCCGGCCAACGCTCGACCGCGGGGGTCATGTGGCCGGGCCCGCGCGTCGCGACCGTCGTGTCGGCGGCATCGAGAACCTTGGCCCATATCTCCTTGCGCTTCCGCTCCATGCCGGACCGCTTGGCGCCCAAGGCACCGAGCGCAGGGAAGAGATCGGCGCGGGCGAATGCCTCCGGCGACGAACCGCTGCCGTAGAGCAGGTGGAAACCGAGGAACACCCAGAGGGTATCGTGCGGGAGAAGGCGGGCGAGGCACGCGATCAGCGCATCGACGAGCCCAGCCATGTCGCCGCTTTCGCCGACCCGCAGCGCGACGGCCGACAGGCTTTGCTCCAGCCGTCGTGCCGCATCGTAGCGCAACGTCTCGACAAGATTGGCGATCTCGGCCGAGGCCACCGCCACGACGACGAGGCCTGCGGGCGGATCGGCCTCGTCCTGCGGGCGCTCCGCGGCCTTGGCCATTCGCTCCAATGCTTCCCTTTCCGACGAAAGCCTTTGCAGAAGCTCTTCGAGCGCCGACAGCGTCGTGGGCAGGGGCAGACCATTGCCCGCAAGGTAGGCCATCGCCATTCCCGACAGATCCGGCTCGATGCGGAACTCTTCGCCGTCGGGAGCGAGATCGGCCAGCGCCGTCGCCATCGCCACGGCATCGAGGTTGGTCGGATCGGCCTTCGTCGCAAAGCCGATCCGGCCGAGCGCACGCGCCAGCGAAAGATGAAGAACGACGAGGCTGTCGCGCTGCTGCGGCGAGGCCGCCCGGTACAGCCTGCGCTCGCCGATGCGTTCGAGGAGGGCCGTGAGAAAGCCTGAATGGCTGCTCGTCAGAACGGCTGCCGGATCGGTCTGACGGAAGATGCCGGCAAGCTCCACCTTGGCGTCTGTCACCTGCAGTCCCGCGACGCGGACATAGCGGTCCGGATCGTGGTCGAAGACGGCGCCCCAGGAAGGCGGGCCAGGGACCCGCACTTCTGCCTGCCGCGCATCCGCCAACTCGCGCTGCCAACGATCGCGCATGGTCCTTGGAAGGATTTCGACCGGCGCCTCGCCCGACGGCAGAAGACGGCTGCATAGCCAGAGGATGTCGGCGAAGGGCTGGCTCGGCGCAAGGACGCGCAAGGCGAACAGCGTCTTGCCGATCTCGCCGCCGCTGCCGGAATTCTGGCTCTCGTCGAAGATCCGGCTGATCGTCTCGCGCGCCTGCCGGCCGCGATCGCTCCGGCCGTTGCGGGCCGTGGTGATCGTTTCCTCCAGCGCCTCGAAAAGCACCTCGGCGTCCAACCCGTCGCCGGTCAGAAGGTCGTCGAGCCCGATGAACAGTTCCAGTTCCGGCTGGCGGCCTCTGTTCGAGGCGCCTTTGCAGAGACTGTGAAGGTCGGCGCCGAAGGTTTCCTGGATCTCCCGAAGCGAAATGTCGCTGAAGCGCTTCTTGAGGCGCCGCAGCCAGACATCGAGCCAGGGCAGAATGTAGACGCCGGCCATCTCGTCGAGGACACGGGCTGCCGATCCTTGGAAGGTCATGGCGACGATGACGCGGCAGTCGGCGGCCACCAGACGGCGCTCGACCTCGACCCTCTCCTCGGCCTTGCCGACATCGTCCTGGAAAAGCGCGCCGAAGCCTTGACCGTTCGCCGCCTCCTCGAAACTGGCTTCGATGACGACGACCCGCCCACGCTCCGGCACGGCGTCATCGGCCGCGTCGGCAAGCCAGTCGAGGAGCCCGCCGAGTGTCGGAACGCGCGCCGGATCATGCCCGTAAAGACTTCCGTCCGGAAAGATCGCCGCGGCCGCGACCGCTGGATCGAGCCGCGAGGCGACGAGTACGAGGTGGCGTTCGCGCTCGGTCGCATCGGCATGGACGGCCTTGAGGATCGCCTCGAAGCGCGCGTCGCGTCGCGTCGTCTCGCGGGGGCGGTCGGAGCGCGCGAAGAGCGGCGTTTCGGCCCCCGAGGGCGCAACGAGAAAGGAGGCTCCGAGGGCGTCTGCCGTCGCCTTGCCGCCGCCGGACTTCTCTTGTCGCCCGGTGAAACTGTCGAGCGAAGGGCCATCGAGAGCTGTGCGGGGCGCACCGGATGCGCCCGTGTCTGTCGCTCCGGCCGACGCCAGATCGCCTTGGAGGCGGACGGTGTCCATCATGGCCGACTTTCCGGATCGAACATCGGCCGGACGGCAAAGCGCAGATGCGATGGAGCCTCGCCTGCCGCTTGCGCGTCCGCGAGTGCCGTCAAACCGCCGTGGTCGCGCTGGCGCAGATAGACGCGCGGCTGGCGGTCGGGTCCGAGTGCCCATTCCGCCGTGCCAGGCGGTGTCGCGAGAACGGCTGCGTCCGTCCGGTAATCGTCGAGGAGAGCCGGCAGACCGAAACCGCCGATGTCCTGCCCCGCGGCGTCTTCTTCCGCGAGCGCGCGCAGTTCGAGGACCGTCGGCAGACGAAGATGCCCCGACGCCTGCCGCTTCAGCGTCTCAAGAAGTCGAAACAGCACGTCCGGCCCGCCCGCATGGGCGGGCAGACGTTCGGCGCCCGCAAGCTTTTCGTCGCCGCAAATCGTGCGGGCCTCCGCCGCGGACAGCGGCCTCTCGGCGCGAAACAGCGGCTCGCTATCATTGCCGACGAAGCGGAACGCTGCGGCGGCAATGTTGGCGCAAGGCAGATCGAACCGCTGCGCCGCGCCCGGCACACCTTCCGCCGCCATGCCCGCGTCGCCGGTCGGCTCCCGCCAGTTCGTCTCCTGCCTCAGCAGGCGTAAAATGGGCGCTGCGGCGATATCGATACCGGTCGATGAGGCAAAGCCTCCAACGCCCGCCACGCCGAGAAGATGATGCCGTCCCGCCTTGTCCTCGATCACCAGCGGCCCGCCGCTGAACCCCGCCGGCGCTCCGTGCAGATGCTGGAGATAGGAGGGATGGTCGTCCGTCCCCGATTCGAAAAAGCTCGCGCCGCTGATGTTCTCCCATTCGAAACGCGCGATCCGGCCGGCCTGGGCGCCGAAGCCTATGCACAGACCCTCGATCCTCCGCCCGAGACCGAAGGCGGGGGGAACGACGCCATAGATCGGCTTTTCGAGCCGCAGCACGGTAAGATCGTGCGCCGGATCCTCGGCATGGACCCTCGCCTCGATCCGCGTTTCACGGCCGGACTCGAAGCCGGCCGATATGTGGATGGTCAGCCCCCGCTGCGCCGCAGCCGCCGCCGAGCCAACCTCCTCGTCGAGGCCGGCGCGCAACGGCCGTCGCCGCTCCTCCGGCAAAGCGTGCGTGATCACGTGGGCGCAGGTTACGATATGGAAGGCATCGGCAAGGAAGCCGGAGCCGACCGACTGTTCAACCCCATCGCGGGCGACGCGAACGGCCGCGACATAGGGCGGGATGGTTCGTTGCGGCGGCGTCATACCTCGGCCGGCCGAGGGATCGCGCCATCTTGCACCGGCACGGCGTCCTGGCCTTCCGGGAAGCATCGGCGCAGACGGCGGGCGCGCTTCGCGTCAGCCGGCATCGTCGTCCTCCGACCCATCGGCGCCGTCGCCGTCCAGTGGATCGTTCGCCGCATACCGTTCGGCGAGCCAATCGGGCACGCCGACATAGGTCGGCAACTCGCCTTCGCGCCGGCGGAGCGCGTTCAGCATGTGGGCCTCGAAGAGTTCCAGAGCGTAGAGTGCGACGGGCTTGCCGATCCTGGACTTCGCGCCCTTGCCCGCGCCAGCCATCGCCTGGTCGATGGCAAGGTTGAGATGGATCGGCGCCTTGTCCGATACTTCAGCCGGGATCGGGATAAGCGTCGCCTGTTTGTTGTGGCGCAGACGCAGGAAGCCTCTGCCCGTCAGGTCGTGGGCTTCTCCCAGACGCTTGTCGAGAAAGAGGGAGTTCCGGACAGCCTCGGTCTTGCCAACCGCGGCGATGGCGAAGCTTTCGTCCTTGCGGTGATTGGGCTTTTCCGATCCCTCGTCCTCGTACGACCGGAATGGCGAGGGCCCGATGCCGGTCAAGGCGGCCGTCCAGCGGTGCTCCGAGGTAAAGGGATCGCGCCTCAAAAGGCCGTGCACTGCCCGGATCGCTGCACCATCGCTCGCTGCCCGCCGTTCCTCGATCGTCGCGAAGGGCGCGGGCAATTCGTCCATCGCTTCGAACACGACGGGGTCGAGCCGGGTCGAATAGGTCTGCAACCGCAAAAGATGCACCCGCCTTTGCGCCAGAGGCATTTCAGCGGCGACGATCGAAGCGGTGTCGTCGAGACCCGCGGCCCGAGCTTCTCCGAGGGCGATCCTGAACTCGAAGCGGATGAAATCGCACAGCCGATTACGGTCTCCGCCTTGGCGGATGAGGGTGCGCGTCGTGTTCGCGACGTCGACGGGCCGCTCCGGCCCATAGACGAGCGTGCCGTCCGCGGCCGTAACGATGGTCGAGACCGTGCAGCTCTGATGGCGCGGGACCGTGCTGATGCGGACCGGCCCTTCATCGCGCGCGCGGCCGCCGGCGTCATCCGCCAACTCTTCGCTCGCGATCGCCACGAAACCCATCGGACACCTCTACGATTAAAATGATGGAAGCACGCAATGCGAGTGCTTTCGTAGTTTGTATATTTAAGATTGTGGTAGCGTCAATGTGCGGCTAACGTTTGAGCGTGTCGGACATATCGGGTGTGGAGTGGGAGGGTGCGCATGGGGGGACGGATCTGCGGCAACGGCATTCGGGCGATCCTGGCATTCGCCTTGCTGGCCTCCCTCGCTTCCTGCGAAAGCGTGGGCAATGCAGGGCTTGGTAGCGGCGCTCTGGTCTCGGGCTTCAGCGGCGGCGATCCCGGTCTTGCCTCGGCGAGCGACGACTACCGCACGACCGTCGGGCAGGGCATTGCGCTCGGAGCGCTGATCGGGGCGATCGGTGGGGCCGGCATTGCCGGCGCGCAAGGCGGCGATGCGAACGACATGCTGCGCGGCGCCGGGATCGGCGCTTTGATTGGCGGGGCCGTCGGCGGCGCCGGCGGGACGGCGGTCGCC
>JACMIV010000282.1 GCA_014380965.1 Rhizobiaceae bacterium
AAACTGTAAATGATCCCAGGAGAGGCTTTAGACCAATCAAAATGCCAACGAATGATTTAGCCAATTCTGATTCTAAGATCAATGAAGCGCTAATAATGAGGTTAATGCGACGGGCCGGGCGATGGGGTGGGGAGAGTCGGGCTGCTGGCAAGTCGAGCCTCTGCAAGGCGAGTTCGGTCATGGCGGGCATCCTGTCGGTGGGTTGCGTCATGACGGCGACCCTAGACCTTCCCGCGATGGCTGCACTCCGCGGCTTGCGATCGAATTCGGATTCGTCGGACCGAGCCCCCACCGTTCCAGGCCGTACGAATGCTATCGCTCCGTCATCGCGAGCCTCGCGCCGAGGCCGACGAAGGCGGCGGCAAAGGTGCGGCGCATCCAGGTGAGGACGGCCGGGCGGGAGACGACATGGCGGCGTACGGATGCGGCGAAGACGCCGTAGAGCGCGAAGACCGCGAAGGTCATGGCCATGAAGACCACCGAGAGCTCCAGCATGCGCGCGAGCGGCGCGGCTTCGTCCGGCCCGACGAATTGCGGGAGGAAGGCGAAGAAGAAGATCGAGAGCTTCGGGTTCAAGACGTTGACGAGGATGGCGGAGACGACGACCTCGGCGTCGGACCGTTTGCGGTCGTCGGTCTCGATATGGAGGGTCCCGTGCTCCTTCAGCGTCATCCAGGCCATGTAGAGGAGACAGGCGACGCCGGCATATTTCACGATCTCGAAGGCGAGCGCGCTGGTGTGGAGGAGGGCGGCAAGGCCCGAAACGGCGGCCATGATGTGCGGGACGATCCCGAGGGTGCAGCCGAAGGCGGCAACGATCGCCGCGCGGGCGCCTTTGGAAAGACCGGCCGCCAGCGTGACGAGGACGCCGGTGCCCGGAGAGGCGACCACGATCAGCGAGGTCAGCAGGAATTCGATGCTCATGGCGAAGGCCTCCTATTCGTCTTGCGGCGGACCCTCACCGTGTCAGGGCCGCGCTTGAAAGGAAAGGCGCCTTGGCCAGCGCTCCGTCAGACGATCGCTTCCCCTGACAATACGGGCACGCAGCGGCCGCCGACAGTCGCGCGGATGCCGTCCGGGCCGCGCGTTGCCGTCAGGCGAAGGAGGCTCGGGCGGCCCATCTCGACCCCCTGCCTGACGTCGAAGGCCGTCGACGGCGCGTCGGTCAGCGAGAGGAGGAGAGCGGCAAGCGGGGCGTTGGCGCTACCGGTGGCGGGGTCCTCGAAAGTGCCGGTCAAGGGTGCGAACATGCGGGCGCGGATGCCGGAGGGCGTCCTGGCATAGAGATGCAGCGAGAAGCGCTCGTCCTCCTGGGGATAGGCCGCTTCGGCCTTGCGGAAGGCGTCGACGTTCGGAGCGGCCCGCGCAAGGGCGGCATCGGTGACCTCGGCGATGACGAAGGGGTTGCCGACCGAGGCGAGGACCGGAGGGTGCACGGACGTGACGATGTCGTGAGCCGCAAGTCCGGCGCAGGCGGCGACGATCTCGGGCGGGAACGTCTCCCCCGCCGAGAGCGGCAGGGGCGCCGAGATGACGCCGCCGAGCGGCGCCCCGTCGCCGCTGCGCTCGATCTCGACGGTCACGAGCCCGGCCGGAACCTCGAAACGCAAGGGGCCGGTTGCGCCGTGTCCGGCGGCGTCGCGGAGCCGCGCCAGGACATAGCCCGTGCCGACCATCGGGTGGCCGGCGAAGGGCATCTCGGCGGTGGTGTTGAAGATGCGGATGCGGGCGGTGTTCGCGGGATCCTCCGGCGGCAGAACGAAGGTCGTCTCGCTGAGATTGAACTCGGTCGCCAGCGCCTGCATCTCGGCGTCCGACAGGCCGCGCGCATCGGTGAAGACGGCGAGCGGATTGCCGCCGAAGCGCGTGTCGGTGAAGACATCGACGGTGACGAAGGCGTAGGTCGGCATGGCTGCGGGGCTCCGGCGGAAGACGGACCTCGAGGCTTCTCCATCCTGCCTTGCCGCGTCAAGCCTGGGATTGCCACCCTGCCAATGTCGCCGATCCGAGTCGCCGCCTACAGGGCCCTCATCCCGCCCTGTTCGGCGAGCTTCTCCAGGTGCCAGTCGGCGTCGCCGAAGGAGAGGTCGATCATCGCGGTGCGCTTGAACAGATGGCCGACCTCGTATTCCATCGTGACGCCGACGCCGCCGTGGAGCTGGATGGTGTTCTGGCCGATGAAGCGGAGCGAGCGGCCGATCTGGACCTTGGCGGCGGAGATCGCCTCGCGGCGGAGGGCGGAGTCGTCCTCGGCGGCGTTCATGGTGGCGTAGAGCATCATCGAGCGCGCCTGTTCGAGCGCGATGAACATGTCGGCGCCGCGGTGCTGGAGCACCTGGAACGAGCCGATCGGCACACCGAACTGCTGGCGCGTCTTCATGTAGTCGATGGTGAGAGCGTGCATGCGCTCCATCGCGCCGACGGCCTCGGCGCTGAGGGCGGCAATCGTCTCGTCGACCACCCGTGCGATGTGGGGATGGGCGCCCTCGGGATCGCCAAGCACGGCCTCCGGCCCGACGCGGACGCTCTCGAACGAGATTTCCGCCGCGCGCATGCCGTCCTGCGTCGGATAGGCCCGGCGCGAGACGCCCGGCGCATCGGCAGGGACGAGGAAGAGGCCGATGCCGGCCTCCTCGTCGGACGCTCCCGCCGTGCGGGCGGAAACGAGAAAGCCGTCCGCGGTGTCGCCGTGGAGGACGAGCGATTTTTCGCCGGAGAGTATCCAGCCATCTCCGTCTCTCGACGCACGCGTTCCGACGACATGGGTTTCGTAGCGCGACTGCCGTTCGGCATAGGCGAAGGCGAGGCGCTTCGAGCCGTCGGCAAGGGACGGGATCCATTCGGCCTTCTGCTCCGGCGAGCCGGCATGGCGCAGGAGGCCGCCGGCCATGACGATCGCCGACAGATACGGCTCGACGACGAGGCCGCGGCCGAAGGCCTCCATCACGATCATCGTCTCGACCGCGCCGCCGCCGAGGCCGCCTTCGTCTTCGGAAAAGGGCACCGCGAGGATGCCGAGCTCGGCGAATTCGGCCCAGACGGCGTCGCTCCAACCCTTCTCCTCGGCGCGGTGCCTCTTGCGGGCGTCGAAGGTGTAGCGCTCACGCACGAGGCGGTCGACGCTGTCCTTGATGGCGCGCTGGTCGTCGGAAAGATCGAAATCCATGATGTCAGAAACCCAGAATGGCTTTGGCGATGATGTTCTTCTGGATCTCGTTGGAGCCACCGTAGATCGAGACCTTGCGGTAGTTGAAATAGGCGGGCGCGAGGGGCGCTGCGTAGTCGGGGCCGATGGGGAAGGCGTTCGAGCCGGCTTCATCGCCGGCTCCATCGTCCGTGTCGTCGAAGGGCAGGGCATAGGGGCCGATCGCTTCGAGGAGGAGCTCGGTCGTCGCCTGCTGCAGCTCAGAGCCCTTGATCTTGAGGATCGAGGAGGCGGGATCGGGCTTGCCCTTCTCTCGCTTGGCTTCCGCCGACAGGACGCGAAGCTGCGTCATTTCGAGCGCCTTCAGCTCGATCTCGACGGCCGCGATCTTCTCGCGGAAGCGCCGGTTCTCGAAGAGGGGCCGGCCCCCGGAGACTTCGAGCTTAGCGATCTCCTTGAGACGCCGGATGCGCTCCTTCGAGGCCCCGATGCGCGCGATGCCGACGCGCTCGTTGCCGAGCAGGAACTTGGCGTAGTCCCAGCCCTTGTTCTCTTCGCCGACGAGATTTTCGGCCGGCACCCGAACGTCGTCGAAGAAGACCTCGTTCACCTCGTGGCCGCCGTCGATGAGCTGGATCGGGCGGACGGTGACGCCGGGGGTCGTCATGTCGATGAGGAGGAAGGAGATGCCGGCCTGTTTCTTCACGCTGGAATCGGTGCGCACGAGGCAGAAGATCCAGTCGGCGTATTGGGCGAGCGTGGTCCAGGTCTTCTGGCCGTTGACGACGTAGTCGTCGCCGTCCCGCACCGCCTTGCACTTGAGCGAGGCGAGG
>JACMIV010000038.1 GCA_014380965.1 Rhizobiaceae bacterium
GGATGATCGCCGGCCCCATGATGACTGCGAAGAGCACCGGCAGGAAGAACACGATCATCGGCACGGTGAGCTTCGGCGGCAGGGCAGCGGCCTTCTTTTCGGCGGCGTTCATGCGCGTGTCGCGGCTTTCCTGGGACAGCGTGCGCAGCGCCTGGCCGAGCGGCGTTCCGTAGCGCTCGGCCTGGATGAGGGCGGTGGAGACGGAGCGCACGTTTTCGAGATCGGTGCGCGCGGCGAGGTTGTCATAGGCGGTCTTGCGATCGGAGAGATAGGCGAGTTCCGCGCAGACGAGGACGAGTTCCTCGGCGAGCGGGATGGACTGGATGCCGATCTCGTCAGACACCTTGCGAAACGCGGCTTCGATCGCGAGGCCCGATTCCACGCAGATGAGCATGAGGTCGAGCGCGTCCGGCCAGGCCCGGCTGATCGATTTCTTCCGCTTGGCCGCCTGGTTCGAGATGTAGATGTTCGGGAGGTAGAAGCCGAGGTAGGCGATGGCGAGACAGATCCCGACACGCAGATGCACGGCCATATCGGCGAGGAGGCCGAGGCCGAAGATATAGACTGCCGAGAAGAGAAGGAGGCCGAGCGGCAGGGCGGCGCGCAGGAAGAGAAAGAGCGTCAACGGCCTTTGACCGCGATAGCCGGCGACGCGCAGCTTGGCGACCGTCTTTTCGTCGGCGAGCGCGTTCTTGAGGTTCAGCTTCTCGACGACCACGGCCGCGAGACCCTTGTTCTCCATCTGCCGCAGCGAGCCCTTGCGGCCACGCTCCTTCTCGATCGAGAGGCGGGCCCGCTCCCGGGCGCGGACTTCCTCGCGCTCCAGCGCCACGACCTTCATCCGTGACTTCAGCTCCGTGCCGGACATCATCGGCAGGGCGACCGTCAGGAAGGTCGTGAACACCGCGACGGCGACGAGGAGAGCGATCGCCGAGGAGCTCGTAAGGCCGATCGTCTGGAGAGCGCTGTCCATGTCGCCGTCTTTCCGTGTCGTTAAGGCCGGGCGAACCCGCTGCCGCCGTCAGAAGTCGAAGTTGATCATCTGCTTCATCACGAAGATACCTGCCGCCATCCAGAGCCCGGAGACGATGAGGATGATGTTGCCGACCGTGTTTGTGAACAGGATCGCGATGTAGTCCGGGGTCGTGAGGTAGACGAGGCCGGCGACGACGAAGGGCAGGGCGCCGATGATGCCGCCCGAGGCCTTCGCCTCCATGGACATCGCCTGGATCTTCTGTTTCATCTTCTTGCGGTCGCGAAGGACGCGCGAGAGGTTGCCGAGCGCTTCCGAGAGATTGCCGCCGGCCTGGCTCTGGATCGAGACGACGATGGCGAAGAAGTTGGTCTCCGACAGCGGCACGTTCTGATAGAGCCGCTCGACCGATTCAGACACGGTCATGCCCATCTGCTGCGCCTCGACGATCTTCTGAAACTCACCGCGCACCGGCTCCTGGGCTTCGCTCGCGATCATGCGGAACGTGTCGTTCAGCGGCAGGCCCGATTTGACGCCGCGCACGATGAGATCGACGGCGTTCGGAAACTCCGCGGTGAATTTTGCCTGACGCTTGGAGCGCAGGCGGCCGATGATCCACCGCGGGACGCCGAAGCCGCCGACGAAGACCATGCCGAGCGCGACCACCGGCGACGACTGGAGAAGCAGCGTCACGAGGCCGAAGAAGAGGCCGGAGGCCGCGCTCATCCAGAAGAACTGCGACTCGGAGATCGTCAGGCCAGCCTGCTCGATGCGGCGGCGCAGGTTCGGCTTGGCTGTGTGCTTGTTGCGCTCCTTCTGCTTGACCTCGATGTCCTTCAAGGAGTTGCTGATCGTCTTGCGCCGCTTGGCGGCTTCCTGCAGCCGGTCGCGGTTGGCGCGCTTGGTGCCGCTGTCGGTCTCGGCGCGCTTGTACTGGTTGAGCCGCGCCTCGGCGTTGCGCTCGGCAGCGATGCGCGGCTGCAGCAGCGCGAAGGCGACCGCGCCGGCGGCGACGGTCGAGAGCGCGACGAAGAGGATGAGCTGGAGGTCCATCGGGCGTCCTAGGCCTTCGCGCCGGTGTCGGCGTCGTCGAGGGCACGCGCCAGCCGCTGCTCCTCGTTGTAGTAGCGCGCACGGTCCCAGAAGGCGGGGCGGCCGATGCCGGTCGAGCGATGCCTGCCGACGAGCTTGCCGGACGCGTCTTCGCCGGAGATGTCGTAGACGAAGAGGTCCTGCGTCGTGATCACGTCGCCTTCCATGCCGACGACCTCGGTGATGTGCGTGATGCGGCGCGAGCCGTCGCGAAGGCGGGCGGCCTGGATGATGACGTCGACAGAGCCGACGATGATCTCCTTCACGGTCCTCGCCGGCAGGGTGAAGCCGCCCATGGCGATCATTGATTCCATGCGGTTCAGGCATTCGCGGGGACTGTTGGCGTGGATCGTGCCCATAGAGCCGTCATGGCCGGTATTCATCGCCTGGAGGAGATCGAACACCTCCGGTCCGCGCACTTCGCCGACGATGATGCGTTCGGGCCGCATGCGCAGGCAGTTCTTGACGAGGTCGCGCATGGTGATCTCGCCCTCGCCC
>JACMIV010000283.1 GCA_014380965.1 Rhizobiaceae bacterium
AGATGATGTCCTGATGGACATTGCTGAGGGACATTCCCTCTGCCCTCATCCCTGCGTCTTCTTCGGCTTGTACACGTGAGCGCTTTCGCCGAAAAACACGTCCGAGGCCTCCATCACCGTCTCTGACAGCGTGGGATGCGGGTGGATCGTCAGTTTCAGATCGGCGACGAGCGCGCCCATCTCGATGGCGAGCGTGCCCTCCGCGATCAGCTCCCCTGCGCCGGAGCCGACGATGCCCACTCCGAGAATGCGTTCCGTCTCGGGATCGACGATCAGCTTCGTCAAGCCGTCCGGCCTGTCGAGCGTCGATGCCCGTCCGGAGGCCGCCCATGGAAATTTCGCCACCTCGACCGTGAGATTCTGCTTTTTCGCCTCGGCCTCGGTCAGGCCCGCCCATGCGAGCTCGGGATCCGTGAATACCACCGCGGGAATCGCGCGCGGCTCGAACACTGTGGGATGACCGTGAATCGCGTCGACCGCCACACGCGCTTCGTGCGAGGCCTTGTGCGCGAGCATCGGATCGCCGACCACATCGCCGATGGCAAAGATGGAGGGCTCCGCGGTCCGGCGCTGACCGTCGACCTCGATGAAGCCGCGCTGGTTCACTTTCACCTTCGTCTTGTCGAGCCCGTTGATGCCCGAGTTCGGGCGGCGGCCGACGGCCACGAGCACGCGATCGAAGATCTGCGGGCCGTTCGGTGCGTTCTTCCCCTCGAAGGCCACGCTCAGACCTTTCTTGTCGTCCTTGACCCCCGTGACCTTCGTCTCGAGCAGGATCGCCTCGCAGTAGGTCTCCATGCGTTTGGCGACCACAGCGACCAGGTCGCGATCGGCGCCAGGCAGCAGGCCATCGGTCATTTCGACCACCGTCACCTTCGACCCGAGTGCGGCATACACGGTACCGAGCTCGAGGCCGATGTATCCGCCGCCGACGATCAGCAGCCGGCCCGGAATGTCGGGCAGCTCGAGCGCCGTCGTGGAGTCGAGTACCTTCGGGCTGTCAATCGAGACGTTCGGGACCGTCGTCGGCCGCGAGCCCGTCGCGATGATGATGTAGTCGGACTCGACGCGCTGCTCCCCTTTCGCCGTCTCGACGCTCAGCGTCTTTCCATCAACCAGGGACGCGCGCCCCTGGACGTAGGTCACCTTGCGCGCCTTGGCGAGCAGCCCCAGGCCGCCGGTCTGCTTCTTGACGACCGCGTCCTTCCAGCTGCGGAGCTTCTCCACATCGATGGACGGCTTGCCGAACGTGACCCCGAACGCGTCCGCGTGCCTCGCTTCGTCAAGGACCCTGGCGGCATGCAGCAGTGCCTTCGAGGGAATGCAACCGCGAAACGTGCAGACGCCGCCCGGATTCGGCTCGGCGTCGATGAGCGTGACCTGCATGCCGAGGTCCGCGGCGTGGAAGGCGGCGGCGTAACCTCCCGGCCCCGCGCCAATGACGGCTAGTCGTGTGGTCATGAAACTGGTATCAGGCGTCGAGCCAGATCAAGGCCGGCTGTTCGATGGCTTCGACAATCCACCGCATCAGACGGACGCCGTCGGCGCCGTCGATGACACGGTGATCGTAGGACAGCGTCAGCGGCATCATGAACCGCGGCACGAACTCGCCGTCCGCGAAGACCGGCTCCATGCGGGCGCGCGAGACGCCAAGGATGGCGACCTCGGGCCAGTAGACGATCGGCATGAAGGGGCCGCCGCCGAGGCTGCCCAGGTTCGAGATGCTCATCGAGCCGCCCTGCATGTCGTCGAGCGACAGCTTGCGGGTTCTCGCCTTCTCGGCCGCCTGCGCGATCTCGCCGGCCAGTTGCCCGATGTCTTTTTGGTCCACGTCGCGGATGACCGGCACGAGCAGCCCGCGATCGGTATCGACCGCTACGCCGATGTGCACGTACTGCTTGAAAATGATCTCTTCCGTCTGCAGATCGACCGACG
>JACMIV010000284.1 GCA_014380965.1 Rhizobiaceae bacterium
GCGTCGATCCGCGCGGCGAGGCGAAGAGCATCTCGGCGGAGACGACCTTCAACGACGATCTCTTCCGACTGGACGACCTCCTGCCGATCCTGCGCCGCCTCAGCGAGACGGTTTCGAGACGGCTGAAGGCGACCGATCTTGCCGCGGCGACCGTGATGCTGAAGATGAAATCGGCGGACTTTAAAATCCGCACGCGCAGTCGCAAGCTCGTCGATCCGACGCGCCTCGCAGACCGGATCTTCGAAGCGGGACGGCATCTGATCGAGAAGGAAATCGACGGCACGCGGTTCCGCCTCATCGGGATCGGGTGTCACGATTTCTCGTCGGCGCACCTCGCGGACCCCGCCGACCTCGTCGATCCGAAGGCGGAGAAGCGGGCGAAGGCGGAGGCCGCCTTCGACCGGCTGAGGCAGCGCTTCGGCAATGCGTCGATCGAAACGGGATACACGTTTCGGGCAAAGCCAGTCGACGCGCCGGCCTCCTCGTTAAGGACAATCGAAGAGGAGGCAAACCCCGATATATATCAGCGGACTCGTCCAAAATCATGAAGTCCGAGGCGAAGCCATTTTCCGTCCAGCCTATCAGCTTAGCTCGACGTCGAGAACGCCCGGCGAGGCCTTGATCGCACTCGCCATCTGCGGCGAGACACGGTAGCGGCCCGGCAGGGAGATCTCGATCTCGCGCTCTCCTCCCGAGCGGACGAGCACCAGCGAAACCTCGGAATCACCACCCTCGCGCAACTGGCCTCGGAAGATCGAGAGCGGGCTCGCATCGCGCAGGAAGACCCGCAACGCCTTCTGCATCCGCACCGCCTCGTCCTCCAGCGACTGGACATCCTGAGCCCGCAGCGAGATGCCTTCCGGCCTTTCCTCGGCGCCGACCGTCAGGATGACGGACTTTCCAGGCTCCAGGCGCTCCCGGAACTCGGTCAGGGCTTCGGAGAAAAGGACGACTTCGTACTGCCCACTCGGGTCCGAGAGTGCGACGATGCCGATCTTGCCGCCGGTTCGCGTCTTGCGTTCCTGACGTGACGTCACGGTTCCCGCAAGGCGCCCCGCGGTCGCGCCGCGCCGGACACCGGCCACCACCTCCGCATGGGTCTGTACCCGCAGCCGCTTCAGGGTGTCCTTGTATTCATCGAGGGGGTGCGCCGAGAGATAGAAGCCGATCGCCTGGAACTCGCGCATCAGCTTCTCGGTCGAGGTCCAGACAGGAACGTCGGAAAGCCGCAGGCGCTCCGGTTCAGAGCCGGCACTGCCGAACATGTCGTTCTGCCCGGACGTCCGGCTTTCATGGAGTCGCAGCGCGTAGCTCGCCATCAGTTCCAGATTGGCCGTCAGGCGCGCGCGGTCGTGGCCGAAACAGTCGAGCGCGCCGGCGGCGACGAGGCCCTCCAAGGTGCGCTTGCCGACGACCTTCGGGTCGATCCGCGAGCAGAAATCTTCGAGCGTCTTGAAACCCTCGAGCCCGCGGCGCTCGACGATGTGCTCCACCGCCTGCTCCCCGACGCCCTTAATGGCGGCCAGCGAATAGAAGATCCGGTTCTCCTCAACCTCGAACGCCTTGTGCGACGTCCGGACCGAGGGCGGGACGACCTCGATGCCGAGCCGCATCGCGTCCATGCGGAAGTCGTTGAGCTTGTCGGTGTTGCCGATGTCGAGCGTCATCGAGGCGGCGAGGAACTCGGTCGGATAGTTCGCCTTGAGATAGGCTGTCTGATAGGCGACCAGCGCATAGGCGGCGGCGTGGCTCTTGTTGAAGCCATAGTCGGCGAACTTGGCGAGGAGGTCGAAGATCATGTTCGACTGCGGCTTCGTCAGGCCGTTCTTCAGGGCGCCCTCGACGAAGCGGACGCGCTGGACGTCCATCTCGGCGCGGATCTTCTTGCCCATCGCCCGGCGCAGAAGATCGGCCTCGCCGAGCGAATAGCCGGACAGGATCTGGGCGATCTGCATCACCTGCTCCTGGTAGATGATGACCCCTTGCGTCTCCTTGAGGACGATCTCGATCTTCTCGTGGATGTAGTCGGGCTTTTCCTCGCCGTGCTTTCGGGCGTTGTAGGTCGGTATGTTCTCCATCGGGCCCGGCCGATAGAGCGCGACGAGGGCGATGATGTCCTCGAAGCGATCGGGCCGCATTCCGATCAGCGCCTTGCGCATCCCGACCGATTCCACCTGGAACACGCCCACCGTCTCGCCGCGGGTGAGCATTTCGTAGCTCTTGGCATCGTCGAGCGGCAGGCTGCCGAGATCGATGGCGATGCCGCGACGGGCGATAAGATTTACGGCCGCCTGGAGCGTCGTCAGCGTTTTCAGGCCGAGAAAGTCGAACTTCACGAGCCCGGCCTGCTCGACCCATTTCATGTTGAACTGCGTCACGGGCATATCCGAGCGCGGATCGCGGTACATCGGCACGATCTGCGACAGCGGACGGTCGCCGATGACGATACCCGCCGCATGGGTCGAGGCGTGGCGGTAAAGGCCCTCTAGCTTCAGGGCGATCGAGATCAGCCGATCAACGATCTCCTCCTTCTCGCGTGCCTCCTGCAGCCGCGGTTCTTCCAACAGCGCCTGTGCCAATGTCACGGGGTTGGCGGGGTTGGCCGGCACCATCTTGCAGAGCTTGTCGACGTGGCCGTAGGACATTTCGAGGACGCGGCCGACGTCGCGGAGGCAGGCGCGAGCCTGCAGCGTTCCGAACGTGATGATCTGCCCGACCTGCTCGCGGCCGTATTTGTCCTGGACGTAGCGGATCACCTCTCCGCGCCGGTCCTGGCAGAAGTCGATGTCGAAATCGGGCATCGACACGCGGTCGGGATTGAGAAAGCGCTCAAAGAGGAGCGAGAAGCGCAAGGGATCGAGATCGGTGATCGTCAGCGAATAGGCGACGAGCGAGCCGGCGCCGGAGCCGCGCCCGGGCCCGACGGGGATGCCCTGCGCCTTCGCCCATTTGATGAAATCGGCGACGATGAGGAAGTAGCCGGGAAACTTCATGCGCTCGATGACGCCGAGTTCGAAGGCCAAGCGCTCGCGATAGACCTTGGCTGTCTGGCCCTCGCAGGGTCCGTGCGCGGCCAACCGAGCCTCCAGGCCTTCGCCCGCCTGCCGCCGAAGCTCTCGGATCTCGGCCTCTTCCGCCTCCGCGGCATCGATCTCCGCGCCTGCGAAACGAGGCAGGATGGGCTTGCGGGTCTTCGGCCGGAACGAGCAACGCCGCGCGATCTCGATCGTGTTCTCGATCGCTTCCGGAAGATCGGCGAACAGCGTCACCATATCCATCCCGGATTTCAAGTAATGATCGCGCGTCATCCGGCGCCGATCCTCGTGGCTGACGAGCCGGTTCGCGGCAACGGCCATCAGCGCGTCATGAGCGTCGAAATCCTCGGGCGCATAGAAGAAAGGCTCGTTCGTGGCGACGATCGGGAGGCCGAGATCGTAGGCGAGAGCCACCATCTCGCTTTCGACGCGCCGGCCCCGCTCGCCGTGGCGCTGGAGCTCGACATAGAGCCGGTCGCCGTAGATCGTCGACAGCGTCTCCAGCCGCTGGCGGGCGAGCGCGCCCCTGCCCGCCTGGATCGCAGTTCCTATCGGCCCCAACGTGCCGCCGGTGAGAACGATGAGCCCTTCGGCGTGGTCTCTCAGCCAGTCGATCAGGATATGCGGCCGTGCGTTGCCGTCATGTTCGAGATAGGCAAGCGACACGAGGGCGACGAGATTTTCGTAACCCTTTTCGGACGACGCGACGAAGACCATCGCGGCATGGGTATCGAGCGAGACGCGGTCGCGGTGGGAGCTTCCGCCGTCGGTCTCGGCATCCCCAAAGTCGACCTCGAGCTGGCACCCGATGATCGGCTGGATACCCGCCTTCGCCGCCTTCTCGGAGAACTCGAGCGCGCCGAACAGATTGCTCGTGTCGGCGATGCCGATGGCCGGCATCGCGTCGGCTTTCGCGTGCTTGACGATCTGATCGATCCGCAACGCGCCTTCGAGCAGCGAGAAGGCACTGTGGCAGCGAAGATGGATGAAGCTCGCTCGGGCCGATGCGGAGGGCGCCTCTGTGGTTCCATCCATGGTCCGGTCCTTTCGAGCTCTCCGCGCCGGCACACTCGTCCCTCACGTTCGGCGAGTCGAGGACCTCAACGCGGTCTTCAACAGGAAAGCGCCCGGCCTCCCCCTCGCCCGGAAGACGTCCGATCCCGTCGTCAAATGGCGTGGAGGAGAAGAGAAAACGAAGCGACGAACATGGCGACGGCCGCCAGCGAGGCAAGGTCCTTGACGACGAGGATCATGATGAAGTTCCCTATATGTTCTATGTTCCTTTTTTGTTCTATTCATGCCGACGTGTCAAGACGTGGCAATGCGCGTCGATGACGATTTCGTCCGTAGGCAATGATGCGGATTGGGAAGCGAAGGCGGTCGCTTCTTTGTGCCAGCCGGAAACCGATCGACCAACGCGTTGCCGGACGATCAGCTGATGACGAGAGGCACGATCCGGCCGTTCTCCAACGTGATCGCGCGGTCCATCCGGGCGGCGAGCGCGTGGTTATGCGTGGCGATGAGAGCCGCGACGCCGGATTGACGGACAAGAGCGGTCAGAGCGTCGAAGACGTAGCCTGCGGTCGTTGGATCGAGGTTGCCGGTCGGCTCGTCCGCGAGTAGGACGTAGGGGCTGTTGGCAACCGCGCGAGCGATCGCGACACGCTGTTGCTCGCCCCCGGAGAGCTCGGCCGGGCGATGGGAGGCGCGGGCGCCAATGCGCATGTAGTCAAGAAGTTGACGCGCCCGGTCTGCCGCCTCCTTGTGCACGAGGCCCCCGATCATCTGCGGCAGCATGACGTTCTCGAGCGCGGAGAATTCCGGCAGGAGATGATGGAACTGGTAGACGAAGCCGATCGTCTGCCGGCGCATCTGCGTCCGGCGCTGATCGTCGAGCGAGCCGCAGGCCTCTCCGTTTATATAGACCTCCCCCGCGTCGGGGCGCTCGAGCAGCCCCGCGATGTGGAGAAGCGTCGACTTGCCGGCGCCCGACGGCGCGACGAGCGCCACCATCTCGCCGGGCGCGATCTCGAAGTCAGCGCCGGAGAGGATCGTGAGTCGTTCCTCGCCCTGCGCATAGTGGCGCTCCACCTTGTCGAGGCGGAGCGAATGCTTGTGATGGTCGGTCATTCGTAGCGCAGAGCCTCGACGGGATCGAGCTTCGAGGCCTTCCACGAGGGAAAGATCGTCGCGAGAAAAGAGAGGCCGAGCGCCATGCCGATGACGAGCACCACCTCGGACACGTCGATCTCGGCCGGAAGGCGGGATAGGAAGTAGAACTGCGGATCGAAGACCACCTGCCCCGAAATCCAGGAGAAGAACTGGCGGATGTTCTCGATGTTGAGGCAGAAGACGACGCCGAGGACGAGGCCGGCAAGCGTTCCGGCGACGCCGATCGAAGCGCCGGTGATGAAGAAGACCCGCATCACCGAGCCGCGCGTCGCCCCCATCGTGCGCAGGATCGCGATGTCGCGGCCCTTATCCTTCACCAGCATGAAGAGCCCGGAGATGATGTTGAGCGCGGCAACCAGGATGATCAGCGTCAGGATGATGAACATGACGTTCCGCTCGACCTGAAGGGCCGAGAAGAAGGACTGGTTGTCTTGCTGCCACGTCGTCGTATAGTTCGGCCGCTGTGCGGCCTGCTCGATCGGACCTTGAAGAGCGGCGACACCGTCGGGATCGTCGACGAAGACCTCGATCGACTGCGCCCTGCCCTCCTCGTTGAAGAAGAGCTGCGCTTCGGGAAACGGCATATAGACGAAGGAAGCGTCGAAGTCCGACAGGCCGATCTCGAAGATCGCCGTCACCGGATAGGCCTTCACGCGCGGCACTGTTCCGAGCGGTGTCGTATCGCCGTCCGGCGCGATGAGCGTGATGGAGTCGCCGAGCCTCAGACCCAGCGTCTGCGACATGCGGCTGCCGATCGCGACGCCGCCGGAGGTGTCGAATTCGCCGATCGTGCCGAGGATGACATTGTCCGAGATCGGCTTCAGCTTGGCGAGATCGGCGCCGCGCACGCCCTTGACCAGCGCGAAGGATCGGGCGTTCCCATTGCCGGAGACGAGGACCTGGCCCTGGACGACCGGCATCGCGTTGACGACGCCCGGCACGGCGACGAGCCGGTCGGTAACCGCGGCAAAGTCCGTCAGCGGCTGATCGATCTGGCGCATCACGACGTGTCCGTTGACGCCGAGGATGCGCGTCAGCAGCTCGGCCCTGAAGCCGTTCATCACGGACATGACGATAATGAGCGCGGCGACGCCGAGGAGGATGCCGACGAAGGAGAAGCCGGCGATGACGGAGACGCCGGCGTCCTTCTTGCGCGCGCGCAGATAGCGTCCGGCGATCATCCACTCGAAGCGGGAAAACGGCTTCGTCGCCGTTGCCTTGACCATCGGAGCCGCGTCGGCCGCCGCCAAGTTCATCACCCAGTGATCCGCGAAAGAACGTCGGCGATCGGCAGCGTCACGCGCTCGCCCGTCGCGCGGTCCTTGATCTCGGCTTCACCCGCCTTGGCGCCGCGCGGTCCGACAATGATCTGTACGGGCAAGCCGATGAGGTCCATGGTCGCGAACTTCGCGCCGGCGCGTGCGTCCTCGTCGTCGAGGAGCACGTCGAGACCGGCGCCCCCGAGATCGCGGTAGAGCGTCTCGCAGGCAGCGTCGCAGTCCGCGTCGCCCGGCTTCATGTTGACGATGCCGACGTCGAAAGGCGCGACGCCCTTCGGCCAGATAATGCCGGCCTCGTCGTGCGAGGCCTCGATGATGGCGGCGACGAGCCGGCTCGGCCCGATGCCGTAGCTGCCCATGAAGACCGGCGTTTCCTTCCCGTCCGGCCCGGTCACGACAGCCTTCATGGGCTCGGAATACTTGGTGCCGAAATGGAAGATGTGGCCGACCTCGATGCCGCGAGCCGCGAGCCGATCGCCTTCGGACAAAGCCTCGAACGCGGCGGCGTCGTGCATCTCCTCGGTCGCGGCATAAGGCGTCGTCCAGGTCTCGACGATCTGCGCCAGCTGCGCGGCGTCGTCGAAGTCGATGTCTTCGCCCGGCGTCTTCAGCGAGAGATAATCGCGGTGGCAAAACACCTCGCTCTCGCCGGTCGAGGCAAGGACCAGGAACTCGTGGCTGAGCTTGCCGCCGATCGGTCCGGTGTCCGCGCGCATCGGGATCGCCTTGATCCCGAGCCGCTCGAAGGTTCTGAGATAAGCCACGAACATCCGGTCATACGCCGTCTTCGAGGTCTCGTAGTCCACATCGAAGGAATAGGCATCCTTCATCAGAAACTCCCTGCCCCGCATCACGCCGAAGCGAGGACGCACCTCGTCCCGGAACTTCCACTGGACGTGGTAGAGATTGAGCGGCAGGTCCTTGTAGGATCTGATGTAGGAGCGGAAGATCTCGGTGATCATCTCCTCGTTCGTCGGACCGTAGAGGAGATCGCGCTCATGGCGGTCCACGATCCGGAGCATTTCCTTGCCGTAGTCGTCGTAGCGCCCGCTATCGCGCCAAAGATCGGCCGACTGGATCGTCGGCATCAGCATCTCGATGGCGCCGGAGCGGTTCTGCTCCTCGCGCACGATGGCCGAGATCTTGTCGAGCACACGTTTGCCGAGCGGCAGCCAGGAGTAGATGCCCGCCGCTTGCTGGCGGATCATGCCGGCCCTGAGCATCAACCGGTGCGATACGATCTCGGCCTCTTTGGGCGTCTCTTTGAGGATCGGCAGGAAATAATGCGACAGGCGCATCGAGGAACCGCACTTTCAGACGTTGAGGTCGCTGCCGCGGCCGGAGACGGCCTCGTGACGAGGCGATGCGGCTGCAACAAGGCGACAGACTATTTTCAGAACCTGATCCGCCAGCCGAAGCTGGCCCGGAGGCGGTGGAATTCCTCGGGTCGAGGTATCCCGCAAGGTCTGCCGTTCTAACCTGTCGAGCGTGGCTTGAAAAGCACGACCTGATTTTGCCCAGAGAGTATGCGCCGTGTGCACGTTCCTGCGCCGCTGCGACGAAATTTCTGTCACAATTTTGAAATTTATCGTGACAAACCGCCGCGGAACAGCTACCGATCGTGCTATCAACGAGGTGTCGGAAAGACGCTTGAACGCGGTCTAGTCTCGGGAGGACGTGGTTTTCGGCGCGATTTACATCGCCGCCCCGGACAAAGCATCCGGTGGAAA
>JACMIV010000285.1 GCA_014380965.1 Rhizobiaceae bacterium
CTTGCGCGACGATCTTCGGCGCCCATTCCTTGGCGACGGCCGAACCGGCCGACATCAGGCAGATGTCCGTGCCGGTGAAGTCGTAGGTGTCGAGGAACTTCGTCTTCAGGATCTTGTCGCCGAAGGCGACTTCCGTGCCCTGGCTGCGGCGCGATGCGAGCGCCACGACCTCGTCGGCGGGAAAGCCTCGCTCTTCGAGAATGTTCAGCATCTCGCGCCCGACATTGCCGGTGGCGCCGACGATTGCGACCCTGTAGCCCATCTTGGCTTCCTCCACTCTCCCCGCTGAAACCGTCGAGCGCTCACGAACCCACCCCGGGGGAGAGCGCGGGGCAGGAGACGTCAGATGATCGGGGTTTTGGCGGTGGAGCGCTGGATCATGCGCGCGGTATGATCCCGGCCCGCGCGAAAGTCAATCAGGCGTGATCTCGGCAAGATGGAGCCGCGACGCCGGTTTCAGAGGCCGAACCACGCCCCATGTACCGTTTCGAACGAGGCGGTCCGGACACCCGGTGCACCCGACCAGAAGAAGGACGGTACGACATGCGCTTTCAGAAACTGACCCTTACGGCCGGCGCCGCCCTCTGCCTCGCCGCTTTTGCCGGAACCGCCGCCGCCCATCACGGCTGGGGCTGGACGGCCGACGAGGAGAGCGAACTCACCGGCACGATCGAGGCGATCGCGCTCGGGAACCCTCATGCCCGCCTCGATCTTCGTACCGCCGACGGCGTCTGGGACGTCGATCTCGCTCCGCCCTCGGCCACCGCCCGCTCCGGCCTCGTCGAAGGCATGGCCAATGCCGGCGACGAAGCGACCGTCACCGGACACCGCTCGCGCGACCCGGAGGAGAAGCGCTTCAAGGCCGAGACGATCACCGTCGGCGGCGAGACCTACGACGTCTATCCGAGCCGCGACAAGACGTTGAACCCCTCGTAGGAGGGGCGATGATGGAGACGATGCTGGACGAGGCGCTGCGCGCGCTGGCCGCCTCCCCGCCCGCGCAAGCGCTGAAGGCGTCGCGGTTGGCCTACCCCCTGGTCAACGCCCTGCACATTCTGGGGCTTTCGACGCTGTTCGGCGCGATTCTCGCGCTGAACACTCGTCTTCTCGGCCTCGGCGGTTCCATCGAAATCGCTCCTCTGGCAGCGTTTCTTCCGAAGGTCGCGGCCTTCGGCCTCGGCGTTGCCGCGGTGACGGGCCTTGCCCTCTTCTCCGTCCAGCCGGTCGACTACGCCGGCAACGCGGCTTTCCTCGTCAAGATCGGCCTGGTCTCTGCCGCGACACTCCATGCCATCGCCGTCCATCGGACGGCCGGCTGGAAAAGCGTCCGCGGCCCGCTCGGCATCGTGACGCCGCAGCTTCGGGCCTCCGCCGCGCTCTCCACCGGGCTTTGGATCTCGGCGATCGTCGCCGGCCGTTTCATCGGCTTCGAATAGAAGGTCTAGCCGCCCGAAGGCTATTGTGGCGGTAAGGCTCAACGAAAAAAGCGGCCCCGCAAGGGACCGCTTTCGATAACCGGTTGCCGCAAACAATGGGCGCACTCTCAGTCCGGGCGGCGCCGCGGAACGTTGCGGCTCGAACCGCGGCTCGCGCGCTTGGCCAGCCAGCCGAGGAAAAGCGTCTTCAGGATATTCTTCAGCATCGTTTTCGATCCTTTTCAGTTCGTTGGGGGATCAATGCGCTAGGCGGTGAAGGGTTGCGCCGACGATCCGCCGCGCGGCCCCAAAAGGCCCTCCGCGCTGCTTCCTCAGATCGATCGACCGGCGAAGTATTACTCGTCCGTTTACGACTAAGTGCCCAATTCTCCCGTTCCCGCTTTCCCTGTAGACCTTTGCCGGGGCCTTCTCGTTCACGGCACGCGCCGGTCACGATCGCGGGAAGGCCGCAGTCAATCGTGCCGCGTCGTCGTCCGGACTTGGGAGAGGGTCCGGGCACGAGGGCGATACCGGCAGACCATCGACGGACAAACAGGGCGGCCGAGTCGTTCGGCGCGCGCCGTACCGCACACCTGGGGAGGGGCACATTCATGACGACGACCATGACCGGCGCAGAAGCGCTGGACGCGAAACGGCCGATGACCGGCGAAGAGAAGAAGGTGATCCTCGCCTCTTCGCTCGGCACCATCTTCGAATGGTATGATTTCTACCTCTACGGAACGCTCGCCGTGATCATCGGCGCACAGTTCTTTTCGGCCTTCGACCCCGCAACGCGGTCGATCTTCGCGCTGCTCGCCTTCGCCGCCGGCTTTCTCGTGCGTCCCTTCGGCGCCCTCGTCTTCGGCCGCCTCGGCGATCTCGTCGGCCGCAAGTACACCTTCCTCATCACCATCGTCATCATGGGCCTGTCGACGTTTCTCGTCGGCCTCCTGCCCAGCTACGAGGCCATCGGCTGGGCGGCGCCCGTCATCCTCATCGCGCTGCGCATGCTGCAGGGCCTTGCGCTCGGCGGCGAATACGGCGGTGCGGCGGTCTATGTCGCCGAGCACGCGCCGCGCGGGCGCCGGGGCTTCTACACGTCCTGGATCCAGACGACCGCGACGCTCGGCCTCCTGCTCTCGCTCGCCGTCATCGTGACGCTGCGCGTGAACATGGGCGAGGAAGCCTTCACCACCAGCTACCCGCTGTTCTTCGGCCTCGAAGGCGGCTGGCGCATTCCGTTCCTGGCCTCCGCGATCCTGCTCATCATCTCGGTCTACATCCGGCTTCAGATGAACGAGTCCCCCGTCTTCCAAAAGATGAAGGAAGAGGGCACCCGCTCGAAGGCGCCGCTGACGGAAGCCTTCGGCAACTGGAAGAACGGCAAGGTCGTGCTGATC
>JACMIV010000286.1 GCA_014380965.1 Rhizobiaceae bacterium
GCTCCCGCGCGTCCTGCCGATAGCGCATGAGCCGGATGCGGTAGGCCTTGCGCGAGAGTTCGTCGGTAGTCCAGGACGGCTCCCAGGGTGTCAGGAAGTCTCGGCTCCGGTGCCGCAGCCGGCGCCAGCTCTCGTAGTCCGCGCCGCGCGGCATCCGAAGAAGGACGCCTTGCCCCTGCATCGTCGGGACGGCAGGGCTGAAGAGGCCGTCGAGCATTCCCATCTGACTCTAGTGATGCGCGGCGGACCGAACGCCCTCTAAACCGGTGCGGCCGGAAAGCTGCGTTCCGATGTCCTCAAGACTGGCCAGCGGTGCGATCGGGCCGATCGCGGCGAGCGTCGGCGTCCGGCCGACGAAGGTCCGCTCGGCGAGATCGGAAAGGCGCTCGGGCGTGATCGCCGAGAGCCGGTCGAGCAGCTCGGCATTCGAGATCGTCGCGCCGTTGAAGAGAAGCTGGCGCGCGATCTGGCCGGCTCGCGAGGCGGGGCTCTCCTGGCTCATCATGAGGCTTGCGCGCATCTGCGCCCGGGCGCGTGTCACCTCTTCCGGCCGGATGCCTTGCGCCGCCTTCATCAACTCGTCGACGATCACGGGAGCAAGTTCCGCAAGCTGCTCCTCTCCCGTGGCGGCATGGACGCCGAAGATGCCGGAGTCGGAAAAGCTCCAGTGGAAGGCATAGATCGCGTAGCAGAGCCCGCGCGTCTCGCGAATCTCCTGGAAGAGGCGGGACGACATGCCGCCGCCCAGAATCAGCGAGAGCACCTGCGAGGCATAGAAGTCGCGGGCATAGTAAGGCTTGCCCTCGAAGCCGAGGACGAGTTGCGCGTCCATGAGGTCGCGCGTCTGGCGAAATTCACCTCCGGTATAGGCGGCGGTGGCGCGTGGAATACCAGCGACGGCGCTGCCGGGCGGCATCGACCCGAAGGCGCCCGAGACCCGCGCCACGATGTCGGCATGCGACACCGCGCCGGCGGCCGAGATGATCATGCGGTCCGGGGTGTAGTGCCGGGAAAGGTAGGCGCGCAGGCGCTTCGGCGTGAAGGATTTCACCGTCTTGCGCGTCCCGAGGATCGGCCGGCCGATGATCTGGCCGCGGAAGGCGGTCTCCTGGAAATGGTCGAAGACGATGTCGTCGGGCGTGTCCTCGGCCGCGCCGATCTCCTGGAGGATCACCTGCTGCTCGCGTTCGAGCTCGGCCTCGTCGAAGTTGGAATCGACGAGGATGTCGGTCAGGATATCGAGCGCCAGCGGCACGTCCTCCTTGAGGACGCGGGCGTAGTAGGACGTCGTCTCGACCGATGTCGCCGCGTTCAGCTCGCCGCCGACGTCCTCGATCTGTTCGGCGATCTGGCGCGCGGTCCGGCTCGACGTTCCCTTGAAGGCCATGTGCTCGAGGAGATGGGCGATCCCATGCTCGTTCTCGGCCTCGTCGCGCGCGCCGGCTTTGACCCAGATCCCGAGCGCCGCGCTTTCGAGGTTCGGCATGTGCTCGGTCGCGATGGTCAGCCCGTTGGAGAGCCGGGTGATCTCGACATCGACGCTCATGCGGACGCTCCGGTCGTAACGGCGCTGCTGCGCCCGGTGATGTAGGCCTCGACGGCCTTGAGGTCGTTGGGAAGGCTGTCGAACACTTCCAGCCTTTCCATGAGATCGCCATGCGCCGGCGGCAGCTCGGGCCAGACGCCGGAGGCCTTCCTGACGGCGTCCGGAAACTTCGACGGATGCGCGGTGCCGAGCGTCACCATGGGACTGTCGCCAAACTGTTTCGCCGCGACGTTGACGCCGACGGCAGTGTGCGGATCGAGGAGATAGCCGGTGCTGGTGAAGATTTCCTGGATCGTCGCTTCCGTCTCGGCTTCTCCGGTCCTCGCCGCGACGAACTCGGACACGATCGCGGCACGCGTCTCCTCCGGCAGCGCGAAGCTTCCGGACTGGGCAAGCTGCTGCATCAGGCGCCGAACGCCGTCGCCGTCGCGCCCGCCAGCCTCGAAAAGCAGTCGCTCGAAGTTGGACGAGATCTGGATGTCCATCGAGGGCGACATGGTCGCGTGGACGCCCGTCATCTCGTAGCGCCCGGTTTCCATCGTGCGTGCCAGGATGTCGTTTTCGTTCGTCGCTATCACGAGCCGGTCGATGGGAAGACCCATGCGCTTGGCCGCATATCCGGCGAAGATGTCGCCGAAATTACCGGTCGGCACCGTGAACGAGACGGGCTGATCCGGTCCGCCGAGGCTCGCTGCGGCCGTGAAGTAATAGACGATCTGGGCCATGATGCGGGCCCAGTTGATCGAGTTGACGCCCGATAGCTTGGTCTCTTCACGAAATCGCAGATCGTTGAACATCGCCTTGATGAGCGCCTGGCAGTCGTCGAACGTGCCATCGATCGCGATGGCACGAACGTTGCTCGCGCCCGAGGTCGTCATCTGCCGCTGCTGGACGGGGGAGACCCGGCCTTTCGGAAAGAGGATGAAGATGTCGGTCCGCTGGCTTGCCGCAAAGGCTGAAATGGCCGCTCCGCCCGTGTCGCCGGAGGTGGCGCCGACGATCGTCGCCCGGCCCCCGCGCTCGGCAAGGACATGGTCCATCAGACGCGCGAGCAGCTGCATCGCGATGTCTTTGAAGGCAAGGGTCGGACCGTGGAAGAGTTCGAGCACGAAATGGCGCGGCCCGAGCTGGACGAGGGGCGCGACGGCCGGATGCCGGAACGTCGCGTAGGCCTCGTCCACCATGCGCTTCAGGTCGTTTTCGGCGATGTCGGTCCCGACGAAGGGATGAAGCACCCGCAGCGCCACTTCCGCATAGGGCCGCCCCCTGAAGCCGCGAATTTCCTCGGCCGAGATCTGCGGCCATTCCCGCGGAACGTAGAGGCCGCCGTCGGTGGCGAGGCCCGCAAGGAGCACGTCGGAAAAGCCGAGGACAGGAGCCTCGCCCCGGGAACTCACATATTGCACGTCGTCTCCACTCCCGAAGCAATCTGCGGGGTCTTTGAACATTCGCCGCCCTGCGCACCGGCCGGCCGGACTTTGCACCGCTCGGGCCCGGCCTCAGTCACCGCCCCGCCTTCTACGCTCATGTGGACAGGACGCTCGGAATTTTTCCGGCCCGTCGCCTAATCGCAGAAGGGCTGATATAGAACGGCCCGCCACAGTAAGGGAAGAAGCGTCGGATGCATATGTTGACAGCCGCCCGTATCGCAAGTCTCGCCGCCGTCGCCCTCATCTCCGCCTGTACCTCGAATTCGGACTCGAGCGCCGTTCTCGACGGTGCGCCGCCGCGCATGGCTTCGAGCGAGGCGGAGGGCCGGATTCCCGACTACTGCCCCAACGTCTCCCTGCGGGAGGGCACGTCGATCCTGCGCAAAGGCGAGGGCGACGCGTTGCAATACGTCGCCTCCATCGTCTCGACCAGCCGCGAATGCCGCGTCCTCAACGGGGAACTGCGAATGAAGGTCGGCATCGCAGGCCGCGTCGTGTCCGGCCCTGCCGTGGTCGCGGGAGAGGTCGGCCTGCCGCTCCGCATCGCGATCCTGCAGGGAACGGACGTTCTCTACTCGCGCCAGGGTTCGGCCGCCGTCACGCTCGGTGCGGGTGCGCAGCAGTTCGTCTACGTCGATCAGGAGATTGTCGTCCCCGAGCCGCCGGGCCGCGTCCTGTCGGTCTATGCCGGCTTCGACGAAGGCCCGCAGCGCTGACGGCCTTCCGTCACTCCGGATGCAGCCGGATGAAGTTCGCGCCGTAGGTCGCGGGCGGGATGCGGCGGAACTCCCGCGGAAACGTCTTCGGCTGTCCGGTGCAGTCGTCGACGGACTGTCCGTTCGGCCCTGGGCGTCCGGTGTTTTCGGACAGGATCGGAGTGAACGAGCGGTTCTTGTTGTTGCCGACCGCCCCGTCCCGGTTCCAGATGGCGACGGCCGTCGCCTCGCTCACCGGATGGGCGAGCCTCAGCGCCTCAGCGCGCGTCATCTCCCCGACGCCGACGTAGAAGCCGACGAGGTTCGAGACGAGATCCTCCTGCGAAAAGCCGCTGTCGAACGACTTGCCCCGGATCGCGTCTGAAAGCTTGTCGGCGATGCCCCACGCTTCGAGCGAGAGCTGGAAAGCTTCGAAACGGTAGCTCGCCATCACGAAGATCGAAAGCGCCACCGACTTCGCCATCGGGTCGGCGAGGTGGTGGCGGACGAGAAAGCTGTCCTTCGTGCCGCCGGTGAAGGGCTGGTCCATTTCGATCGTGACCCGGAACCCCGTCGATCCGTCCGGCAGCCTCGCCCGCTTGTCGTCCCGCATCGCCTTCAGAACCTCGGGCGTGTAATGCAGCGCGTGGAAATCCGGCGGATAATCGTACCAGAAGGACTGCCGGGCATCCGGTCCGCCCTGCTCGATCTGCCGCCACAGATTGGCGGCTCCCACGAAGCGCTCGCGCTTGTTGTAGGGGTTCATGTGGCCGAGATCGAGCCAGCCGGCATTGCATGTGTAGATCAGCCCGTAGTCGGCGGTGCTGCCGAGACGCTCGTAGCCGGTCTTGATGTCGGAAAAGGTGCTCATGGGTCGTTCCCGAGGGAGGTGATGCTGACGGGCAGGCAGGCGGAGCCCTGGAAAGGCTCGGGCGTGCCGATCTGAAGCCGGAAATTCTCGGTGGGGCTTGCCGCCTCGCACCCTTCCGCGAAGAGAACGCCGCCGTCTTCGGAAAGCCGGCACCGGCCCGTCCTCGCGAAGGCCCGATAGACGTCGGCGAGAGCGTCCGCCGACAGCCGCGTCTCGAATCGGACTTCCGAGAATGACAGCTTCGCCCCGTCCGGACCTGTATGGCCGTAGCGCGGCGTGCCGCAGGCCTCGGGCACCGGTAGGAGCTTCATCGCGCCGGGGATGCCGAGGAGGTAGGCAAGGCTGCCCGGCAACGCATCGTTCGGATCCCATGTCGCGCTGACATAGATCGCGCCGGCAAGCGGGACAGCCACGGAAAACGCGGCGATCGTCAGTAGCCATCGCTTGAGAGGTCGCATGGTCTTCCCGCTGGTCGAAGGGCCGCTGCGAGTTGTAGCGGCGTTCGCGCGACTCTCCAAGCGGCCGCGTTAGTCTTCGCTCCATGCCTCCAGCGCGGCGATCACGGCCGGATAGTCCTTGAGGCGGCTGATCACGGTTTCCGCGCCGGCTTCGCTCAGCGCCTCGGCATGGCCGGGATAGGTATGCGTGCCCCCGGTGAAGCCAACGACCCGGCATCCCGCGGCTGCGGCGGCAGTCACGCCGTGGACGGAGTCCTCGATGACGACGGCTTCGCGCGGGGTGACCCCGAAGGCCTTGCAGGCATGCAGGAAGACGTCGGGCGCGGGCTTGCCTTTGCGGCTGCCGACTTCGCGCGCGGCGTACACGTAGGGCCGGAAGCGGTCCCACAACCCGACGCGGTCGAGTTCCATCTCGAGCCGCACCGAGCTTGAGTTCGAGCAGATGCAGCGCGGCAGGACGATTTCGTCGAGGATCTCGTGCGCGCCCGCGATCTCCTCGAGCTCCGCCGCGAGCCTGATGTCGGTCGTCGCCTCGACCTTGTCCGCGAAGTCCTTCGGGAAACGGACGCCGTTTTCTTCCGCGAGGATCTCCAGGATGCGTGGCAGCGTCAGGCCGGCGAAGCGCTCGGCGAGTTCCTCGGCCTCAAATTCGAAGCCGAACTCCTTCAGCATCTCGGCCTCGACCCGCGCCGCGATGATCTCGGAGTCGACGAGCACCCCGTCGCAGTCGAAGATGGCAAGCGCAATGGATGGCATAGGGTCTCCGGCGGATCGCGAAGGGGAGGGGTCGGCCCCTCCGGCATGATTTGCAAGAGGCGCCGTATAGAGCCCCGCGCGCTCCTCCGATAGATCCTCGGTCGCACCAAGCCCGGGAGGAATTGGTTAACCATGCCGCTACACCGATTGTTCACGCCGTTCGGTAACCATGTTGGCGGTGACTTGTTCTGCGTGACCGGTGGGTAACATGACGAAAACGCGTGCCGCGACGACCTCGGCCATCGGCCATCGGACAGGAGGCGCCGAGCCGGCGGAGGACGTGCGCCCTTGGCTCGACACGATCATCAAGGGCGACTGCATCGCGAGGATGGAGGCCCTCCCGGCCGGTTCCGTCGACGCGATCTTTGCGGACCCGCCCTACAACCTCCA
>JACMIV010000287.1 GCA_014380965.1 Rhizobiaceae bacterium
CTCGACACCGCGCGTCGGCCGACGGCCGTCCTTCAAGGGCTGCGCTTCGCGCAGGCGAGGGGCGGCGGGCGGGGCCACGCAGCGTCCTCGTCGATGTCGGCAGCGGGCGCTTCGTGGAGGGGACACCCTCTCAGCAGGCGCGTCTCGACGTCGCGAGAGTCTGGGCGAATTGGCAGATCGCGCGGGTGCGCAGCGTCGACCCGAGATGGCGGCCGCAACCCGGCCTGTCCTCGACGCTGGAGGGCGAGATCCTGCAGCAGCAAAGCGTCCTGCGGCAGGGCGAGGCCCATCTCAGGAGTCTTCGGCGGCGCATCGGCGACAATGGCGGCCCGCCGCTGGAGCTTCCGCCGGCGCTTCCGCTTCGCTCGGCGCAGGAGATTCTGACGCCGGGCGGTCGGGTTCTGGGCTACCGCTTCAGCGGGGCGCGGCCCGACATCTACACTCTGTCGCAGAGCGAATTCGACGCCGCTTTGCGGCTGCTGACGAATGGCCGGAGGGAAATTCTCCCTCCCGACAGCTACCCGGGTGTATATTATGAGCTCCCAGACCGGTGCGTCATCGGCGTCCGCAACAGTCTTCGCAACGGGATGACTATCGACATCATAGAATCTGGAACAAGGCTTCCGCTTTATCCGAAAACGAAATTCCGTCGGAGATAGTGCCATGCGAGAACATGTCATCAATCCAACAACCGGCGTTTTAATCACCGACTGGATAAGGTGGTGGCATCTCAGTATCGAAGACGTGCATGCTGGACTCGATACGCCTATTTCGGCTGCCCGCAGATACGGCCTCGATGCAGAGGAAACGCTCGAGTTCATCCGAAGAAGTCTTCGGGCGCTTCTGGACCAAGGCGCTATTCCGGTCGTTCTCCCTGGAACCGGGCGGTATCGCTATGTCCGGACCAATCGATACGGCACGCGGCGCGACGAGATCGTGGAAGGCGTCATTGCGGAATGGCAGACGCGGGGTGACCGGCCGATGGCGTGGGGCGATTACGCCTTCACGATGCCGGAGAATCTGACGATCCTCCGCTGACCGGGACGAGCGCGTCCGGGGACTGCGACGGGTCGGCCAATCTTACCAAGATTTCATCGCGCCGCAGTGCTGCGGTAAGTTCGAAGCCCCTATCTATAGCCGGGATGGCAGGGCGTGGCGGGAAGCCGGCGTCGCTGCCGCCTCGGGGTGTCGGGACGCGGAGCGTCTTCCGGTCGGCCTGTCCCGAGGGTCGAATGGTCCACGGAAAGGGATTACGATGCGAGAGAACGTTAAGACCCCCAAGCGCAATCGCCTCCTTGCCGCCGTCGTCGCCGCGGGCCTTGCCGGCACCGCGTTCGCGGGCGGCGTGATGACGAATACAAGCGAAAGTCTGGCAGAGGCCGTCTCGGTTCCGGCGCCTCAGCAGACGTTCGGTTTTGCCGACGTCGTCGAGAAGGTGACCCCGGCTGTGGTTTCGGTGCGCGTCAAGGAGAAGGTGTCGGATGTGTCCTCCGACGAGACCGACCGGGCGAACCCGTTCGAGAGCCTGCCCGACGATCATCCGATGCGCCGCTTCTTCGAGTTCGGCCAGCCCGGCCAGCCGGGTGCGCCCGGAACGCCGCCTCGCGGGCCTCGCCGGGAGAATCGGCAGGCGACGGCGCAAGGGTCGGGCTTCTTCATCTCCGACGACGGCTACATCGTCACCAACAATCACGTCGTGGAAGACGGCGAGAACTTCACGATCGTGATGAACGACGGCAAGGAATATGACGCGCGCCTGATCGGCACCGACAAGCGCACGGATCTCGCCGTCCTGAAGGTCGATGCCGACAACCAAAAGTTCACCTATGTCGAATTCGGCGACGATTCCAAGACGCGGATCGGCGAGTGGGTGGTCGCGGTCGGCAATCCGTTCGGCCTTGGCGGGTCGGTGACGGCGGGCATCATCTCGGCGCGCGGCCGCGACATCGGCGCCGGGCCCTATGACGACTTCCTGCAGATCGACGCGGCGGTGAACCGCGGCAACTCCGGCGGCCCCGCCTTCGATCTTTCCGGCAAGGTGATCGGCGTCAACACCGCGATCTTCTCGCCCTCGGGCGGCAATGTCGGCATCGCCTTCGCGATCCCCGCCTCGACGGCGAAGACCGTCGTCGCTTCGCTGCGCGAGGGCGTCAACGTCGAGCGCGGCTGGCTCGGCGTCCAGATCGCGCCGGTGACGGACGACATCGCCGAGGCCGTCGGCCTCTCCAACGAAGAGGGCGCGATCGTCACGCTGCCGGAGACGAACACGCCCGCCGCCGAGGCGGGTATCGAGACCGGCGACGTGATCACCGCGGTGAACGGCGAGGCGGTGGCGAACCCGCGCGAACTTTCCCGTAAGGTCGCGGGATTTGCGCCGGGCACGACGATCGATATCAAGGTTTGGCGCGGCAACGGCGAGCAGACGATTGCGGTCAAGCTCGGCAATCTCAACTCGCTCGACGAGTCGGCCTCCGTCGGCGGCCCCTCCCTTGGCGCTCCGGTCGATCCCTCTTCGCTGTCGGGCTACGGGCTCACCCTAACGCCGTCCGAAGACGGCGCGGGCGTCGTCGTGACCGAGGTCGAGCCGGCGTCTCCCGCGGCCGAACGCGGCATGTCGGCCGGCGACGTGATCGTCTCGATCAACGGCAAGGCGGTGAAGACGCAGCGCGAGGTGCGCGACGCGCTAGCGGCCGCCGACAAGAGTGGCCGCAAGGCGGCGCTCTTCCAATTGCGGACCGGCGACCAGAACCGCTTCGTGGCGTTGCCGATCGAAAAGGGCTAACGGAGCCTCGAGGTGAAGGGGGCAGGGCTTGGCCGCCTTGCCTCCGTCCTCCGTTGCGCTTCGGGGCGCCGTGTCGCTGAACCGCGACGCGGCGCCTATTTTCGTTCGGCTCCCACGTCTGGACGGCACGCTTTCACACACGAAAGATCATTCCCATGGCGTTATCCGCGCAGTCCGCTACATCGAACTGCATGCGAATTCTGATCATCGAAGACGACCGGGAGGCGGCTGCCTATCTCGTGAAGGCGCTGAAGGAAGCCGGTCACATCGCCGACCACGCCGCCGATGGCACTTCGGGCTTCCATATGGCGGACACGCGCGACTACGACGTCATCGTGGTCGACCGCATGCTTCCCGAGCGAGACGGCCTTTCGGTCATCTCCGGCCTTCGCGAGAAGGGGAACGGGACGCCGGCGCTGATCCTTTCCGCTCTCGGACAAGTGGACGACCGTGTCACGGGGCTCCGCGCCGGTGGCGACGATTATCTGGCCAAGCCCTACGCCTTCTCCGAACTGCTCGCGCGCGTCGAGGTGCTGGGCCGCCGGCGGGGCGGGCGGGACGTCGAGACGAGCTACAAGGTCGGCGATCTCGACCTCGACCGGCTGTCGCACGAGGTGAAGCGCGCCGGCAAGCCGATCGTGCTGCAGCCGCGCGAGTTCCGCCTGCTCGAATATCTCATGAAGAATGCCGGTCAGGTGGTGACGCGCACCATGCTGCTCGAGAATGTCTGGGATTATCATTTCGATCCGCAGACCAATGTCATCGACGTGCACATTTCCCGCCTTCGTTCGAAGATCGAGCGCGATGTCGGCCCTCCTCTGCTGCACACGGTGCGCGGCTCGGGCTACATCATGCGCGTCGGCGAGTAGAGGCGCGCGAGGGGCTGCAATGAGGCGGAGGATGGCGGGCAAGGGGCGAGCGGCGGCATGCGGCGACCCCGGCTGATGCCGCGCGTCAGCGCGCTCATGCGGATGACGGCCGTTCGTCTTTCCGCCATCTATCTCGCCCTGTTCGCGGTTTTCGCCGTCGTTCTCGTCGTCTACGTCACGGCGACGGCGGCCTCGATCCTGAAGACGCAGAGCCGGGAGGCGATCGCCGAGGAGATCGGCGAACTCGGCCGCGTCTACTACAATGCCGGCATCATCGGCATCGTCCGCTCGATCGAGCGGCGGTCCCGGCAGCCGGGCGCTTCGCTCTATCTGGTGACGGATTCGACGGGACGGATCCTTGCCGGCAATGTCGAGAGCCTCGAGCCGGGCACCCTCGACAAGACGGGCTTCACCGACGAGGCTTTCGCCTACGAGCGCTTCGCGGACGACGTTGAGGAGCGCTATCATATGGCGCTCGCCGAGATCGTCAGCCTGCCGAACGGGATGCGGATCCTTGTCGGGCGCGATCAAGCCGAGCAGGAGCGGTTTCGCGTCATCGTCCAGCGCGCCCTGATCCTCGCGCTCGGGCTGATGGGGGCGGGGGCGCTGCTCGCTTGGTTCGTCGTCGGCCGCCGGGCGCTCCAGCGCCTCGACCAGATGTCGGCATCGAGCGCCCGCATCCTCGGCGGCGACCTTGGCGAGCGCCTGCCCGTGACCGGTGCGAACGACGAGTTCGACCGTCTTTCCGCCAATCTCAACACGCTGCTCGCCCGCGTCGCACTGCTCCAGGAGGGGCTGCGGCAGGTGTCGGACAACATCGCCCACGACCTGAAGACCCCGCTGACGCGCCTTCGAAACCGCGCAGAGGGTGCGCTCGCCGAGGCGCTCGGCGGCGGCGATCCGCGCGCGGCGCTGGAGAGCAACATTGCGGAAGCGGACCAGATGATCCGCACCTTCGACGCGCTTCTGATGATCAGCCGCGTCGAGGCCGGCTTCCATCCCGCCGAAAAAGGCCCGCTCGACGTGGCCAGGATCGTCGCCGATGTCGCCGAACTCTACGAGCCGCTCGCCGATGAGGCCGGGGCGCGTCTCGTAGTGGAGGCGCAGGGGCCGGTCGAGGCGCATGTCAGCCGCGAGCTGATCAGCCAGGCGCTCTCCAATCTCATCGACAATGCGTTGAAATACGCCGCCCGCGAGGATGGCAGCGAGAGCGTCGTGACCGTCGCGCTGGAGCGGCGCGGCGAGCGCTGCCGCCTGTCGGTCGCAGACGATGGTCCCGGCATTCCCGAAGACCGGCGCGTCCGCGTCCTCGAGCGCTTCTACCGCCTCGACGAAAGTCGCACGAAGCCGGGATCGGGTCTCGGGCTGTCTTTGGTCCAGGCCATCGCGCAGCTTCACGGTGGACGCCTCGCTCTTGAGGATGCGGCGCCGGGCCTTAGGGTCGTGCTCGACTTCCCCCTCGACGGAAAGGCTGCGGCCGGTGATGACGCGAGATTCAAGCCCGAGGAGACCTGAAGATCTGTCTTTGCGGATCGGCGGGTCGGCGCTGCTGGTTCCGCTCGACCCGCTTGGTGCGTTGAGCAAACTTGCCGATCTTGCGGCCGCCGCTTCCGAGGCGGGCTGTCCGCGCCTCGCTGCGTTTCTGCGTGAGACGAGCGGCGATCTCGGCCGTCTCGGTGCCGCCCTCGACCTGTCGCCGCATCTGCGCTCCGTCCTCAACCGTCGGCCCGAATGGCTGGAACGGCTGTTCGACGAGGATGCGGGCGAACGCATCGAAGCGATCGTCGAGGAGGTGACGCGGCTGCCCGGCGCCGAGATGACGGAGGGCGGCCTCATGGCGGCGCTGCGACTTGCGAAGGCGGAGGTCGCGCTGCTGGTGGCGCTCCGCGATCTCTTCGGCGCTGCCGACGTCAGGCGCACGACGGCCGATCTCTCCGATCTGGCCGAGGCCGCCGTCCGCGCCGCGCTCCGCTTCTGCCTGTCGGATCTTGGACGGCGCGGTGCGCTGACGCTTGGCGACCCGACCGATCCTGAAGCCGGTTGCGGTCTCTTCGTGCTCGGTATGGGCAAGCTCGGCGGACGCGAGCTGAATTATTCCAGCGACATCGATCTCATCGTTCTCTTCGATCCGGATCGTCTTGCGATGGCCGAGCCGGACGAGGCGGTGGACGTGTTTTCCAAGCTCGCGCGCCGGCTCGTGCGACTGCTTTCCGAGCGCACGCGTGACGGCTACGTGTTCCGTACGGACCTTCGCCTGCGTCCCGATCCCGGCGCCATGCCGCTCGCGATACCGGTGCCCGCGGCCGTCACCTATTACGAGGCGTCCGGTCGAAACTGGGAGCGCGCCGCGATGATCAAGGCGCGCTGCATCGCCGGGGACGCGCTGGCAGGGCAGGCTTTCCTCGACGAGATGACGCCCTTCGTCTGGCGCAAGTATCTGGATTTTGCAGCCATCGCCGAGATTCAGTCGATGAAGGATCGGATCGACCGGCATCGCGGCTTCGAGGGCATCGGCATTGCCGGCCACAACGTGAAGCTCGGGCCCGGCGGCATTCGCGAGGTCGAGTTCTTCGCCCAGACGCAGCAGCTCATCGCGGGCGGGCGAACGCCTTCGCTGCGCCTGCGAAGGACGGAGGAAGCGCTGCGGGAGCTTGTCGCCGTCGGATGGGTTGCGAGCGAGACTGCCGAGGAGCTGATCGAGGCCTACTGGTTCCTGCGCCGCGTCGAGCACGCGATCCAGATGCTTGCCGACGAGCAGAGCCACACGCTTCCGGAGGACGAGGACGGTCTCGGGCGCGTCGCGCGTCTCTCGGGCTTTCTGGATACGCAGAGCTTCTCGGACGCGTTGATGGGCCGGATGACCACGGTCGAGCAGCGGTTCTCGGATCTGTTCGCGACGCGAAGCGAGCCCGACGATACGCTTCCGAAGGTAGGCGGTTTTCTCGGCGGCGAGGGTGCGACGGGCGTTGCCGCCTACCTGTCCACCCTCGGCTTTCAGCGACCGGGCGATGTCGCGCGCATCCTGCAGGGCTGGGGCGCCGGCCGCCATCGGGCGACGCGCGCCGAGGCTACGCGCAGGCATCTGGCACGTGTCCTCCCCCAGCTTCTGGCGGCCTTCGCCCGCGCCAAGGATCCCGACGCCGCCTTCGCTGCCTTCGACCGTTTCGTCGAGCAGCTCCCGGCCGGGCTCCAGTTCTTCTCGCTGATCTCCTCCAATCCAAAGATCCTCGATCTCCTCGCGCTTATCATCAGCGCCTCGCCCAGGCTTTCCGCGACGATCCTGAAGCGACCGCACGTCTTCGACGCCCTGCTCGACCCGGCTTTCTATGCGCAAATGCCGAGTCGGGACGTGATGACCGAGCGGCTCGGCGCCTTTCTCAGTGACGCCGACGGTTACGAGGACGTTCTGTCGCGCCTGCGGCTCTTCGCTTCCGAACAGCAGTTCCTCGTCGGCGCGCGGCTGCTCTCGGGCGCGATCGAGGGCGAGGAGGCGGGGCGCGGCTTCTCCGACATCGCCGATGTCGTGCTCGTGGCCGCCGTCGATGCGGTGGGGCGGACTTTCGCGGCAGCGCATGGAACGGTGCCCGGGGGTCGGCTCGTGCTTCTCGGCATGGGGCGGCTCGGCAGCCGCGAGCTGACGGCGGGCTCCGACATCGACCTCATCCTCCTTTACGACCACGACCATGGCGCTGAGGATTCGGACGGGCAACGGCCGTTGGCGGCAAGCCTTTATTTCAGCCGCCTGACGCAACGCCTCATCGCCGCTTTGTCCGCTCCGATGGGCGAGGGGGTGCTCTACGAGGTGGATTTTCGCCTCCGCCCTTCCGGCAACAAGGGACCGCTCGCCACGCATCTATCCGCCTTCCGCCGATATCAGGCGCTCGAGGCTCGGACCTGGGAGCGCATGGCGCTGACGCGATCGCGCGTCGTCGCGGGCGACGCCAGCCTTGCGCGAGAAGCCGAGGCCGCGGTTCGGGACGCGATTGGCGGTTCGCGGAATGGGAAGGCCGTCGGCGCCGACGTTGCAGCCGACGTCGCCGCGATGCGCGCCCTCATTGAGCGGGAGAAGCCGGCCCGTGGTCCGCTCGATTTGAAGCTGCGGCCCGGAGGTATCATCGACCTCGAATTCCTCGCGCAGTGGGCCATCCTCGACGGTGCCGTCGGGCCGGAGTTCATCGGCGCGCCGACCCTCGACGTGCTGTCGGCGATGGACGCTTCGCCAGACTTACGGAACCGTCATTTGGAAGTCACTCTGGGTTCATCCATGCGGGTCTACACCAAGGTCATCCAACTGACCCGGCTGGGTCACGGTGGCGTCTACAGCCTCGGCACGTTGCCGCACGGACTGGCGGCGCGCATCGCGCGGGCGCTCGGTCTGAGCGGGTCCGCGGAGATCGAGCCGCTGGTGGAGACGACGGCAGCCCGCGTGCGCGAGGCATTCGCGCGGTTGCTTCCCGCAACGCCCGGCCCGGAGGGCTGATCCTCCATCCGGCCGGCAGCGCATCGCAAGGCGGATGCGAAGAGGAGAGTTCGGATGTCGAAACTGAAGGAATGGGCCCTGTCGGGGGTCGTGATATCTCTGGCGATGACCGGTTACGCCCTTGCTCAGGCGCCGGGAGCGCCAGAGACGCCGAGCCCGCCCGCCACTGTCGAGAGCGATGGCGCCCCAGGCGAAGCCGATGATGCGACGGTTGCGCAGACCGCCGACGAAGACCGCGACGATCTGCTCGACGGCGAGGACGATGCCGACCTCGAGAACGGCGATGCGCCGACGCCTC
>JACMIV010000288.1 GCA_014380965.1 Rhizobiaceae bacterium
CAACAACGCCGAGGCGGCCGCAGGACGCAGCGAGTTCACGGTCAGCACGACAACCCCCGGCACCACCACTACCCTGATCTTCACGACCGCCGCTACAGGCTCGCTGTCCAACCCGGCGGTCTTCAACCTGCGTGACATTACGGTCAAGGATGCCGACGGTCTTGCGAAGAACGTCGCCGGCGGTGACCTGTTGACGGGCTTCACGGAGTCCACCGCCGCGACCTTCACCACCGCCGCCCCGATCGTCTTCACCGGCATTGCGGCGACCGACAAGGTGGCCTTCGACCTGACGATCGATGGCGCCTCCGTCAAGACGACGGTTGTTGCCGGTAACGGCACGGGTAGCGCCAACATCGCCAACCTCGTGAACTCGCTCAACAGCGACGCTACGTTCGCCAGCGTCGCCACCGCCTCTATCGGTGCCACCAACGAGTTGGTGATAACGTCGGGCACAACGGGCACGTCCAGCGGCGCCGTGATCAACTCGGTTGGTTTCTTCGACTCGACCGGCACGGTCAAGACGCTCGCCACCGCCTCGGCCTTCTCGAACGTCCAGGCCGCGGCGACCACCACCGGCACGTCCTTTATCGACGTGACGCTCGATGAAGACGACAATATCGTCTTCGACATCAACGTGAACGGAGTCGGCACCAAGACGGTCAAGATCGATCGCGATCTGGTCAACGAAACGCTCGACATCACGACCGGCTACATCGACACCATCGCCAACTACAAGCTGGTGCTGGACGCTGCTCTGACCAATGCCGGCGTCGTCGGCGTGACGACCACGGCCGGCTCCACGGCTATCACCTTCTCGACGACCAGCACGTCGGGCACGGATGCCACCATCGTCGTTACCGACCTTGTCGCCAGCAAAGGCGGAAATCAGCTGTCGGTGGATGCGATCGACATCTCCGACGATGGCCTTGCCGCTGTCGGCGTGACCACCGGCGACCAGGTCAAGGCGGTCCTCACCGCCTATATCAGCCTCGTCAACACCGCCATCACGAGCGTGACAGAGGCTGCGTCGAACCTCGGTTCGGTCGCCAGCCGTATCGAGCTTCAGAGCTCGTTCGTTGACACCATCATCGACACGATCGAAGAAGGCGTCAGCAACCTCATCGATGCGGATCTCTCGGAAGAGTCGACCCGCCTCCAGGCGCTCCAGACCAAGCAGCAGCTGGGCATCCAGGCGCTGTCGATCGCGAACGCCTCGACGCAGAACGTGCTTGCCCTTTTCCAGTAGGCCGCTCGGAACCTAACAACACTGGTGGCGTCCTTCTCAATTAAAGCCACCGCGCGGCTGAGTCCCTTGCACCCCCCGGATCTGTTCGATCCGGGGGGTGTTTTGTTTTAACGGCGCTATCTCCCACTCTTGCGTTCCGCTGCCTGGCGAAGGTACGCGCGAACGCATCGTTCTAGAACACGGTGATGAGAGCGATGCCTGCGGCATCGGGCAGGCGGCGGCCTTGCTCCCAATCCCGAAGCCTGCCGACACGACGCGACACATCTCCCGTGACGCCGATGTAGAGCATCCCGTTCCGCTGGCTTGCCAAGATGTAGGCGTGTCCGGCCATGCGTGACGATCCCCCGATGACGATCGCGTTTCAAGGTCGTTTCAACGACTGCGCCCGCCCATCACGTCCGCACAAGCTTCGTCCGCCAATTTGCCGCCAGTGCAATCACCTGAGTCAAAACAGGCGGGACTTCATGGCAATCGTCGGCGGCGTACAAGCCCAACAGATACTCGACAATTTGGGTGCGCTCGGCGCGCGCAAGCTCGGTGCGATGGCGATCATCGGGCTCCTGGTCGTCGCCGTCGTCGGTCTCGGCGCCTATTATCTCTCGCGGCCGGACATGGAGGTCCTCTATACCGGCCTCGACCGCCAGGACGTGACGCGCATCGGCTCGGCGCTGACGGAAGCCGGCATCAATTTCGACGTCAATTCGGCCGGCGACACGGTCTCGACGCCCTTCTCGCAGACGGGCAGCGCGCGGATGCTGCTTGCAGAAAAAGGTCTCCCGCGCTCGGAAAACGCCGGCTACGAGCTCTTCGACGCGCTCGGCTCCATGGGCCTCACCTCCTTCATGCAGGAGGTGACGCGGGTGAGGGCGATGGAGGGAGAACTCGCCCGGACGATCCAGACACTGAAGGACGTGCGTGCCGCGCGCGTCCACATCGTCCTTCCCGAGCCCGGAACGTTCCGGCGCGAGATGCAGAAGCCGTCGGCGAGCGTCGTCATCCGCACCGACAATGCCGAGGGTTTCGCCTCGGCGCAGTCGATCCGCCATCTCGTCGCCTCCGCCATTCCCGGCATGAACGTCGACGAGGTCACGGTCCTCAACACCGACGGAACGCTGCTCGCTTCGGGCGACGATTCGCTCTCGGCGGCACCCTCCAAGCTCCTCGGCATCGAGGGCATCGTCTCGCGCAGCGTCGAGGATTCGATCCGCAGAACGCTCGCCCCCTATCTCGGCATCGGCAACTTCCAGTCGAGCGTGACGGCACGCCTCGACACGGACCAGAAGAGCACCAGCGCGCGCACCTTCGACCCGGACGGTCGCGTCGAGCGCTCCACCCGAACGGTCCGCGAGACCGGCCAGACCAACGACAAGGAAGCCAATCCCGCCGCGACCGTCGAGCAGAACGTTCCCGAGAACGCCGAGGGGGCAGGTTCGGGCACCGAGTCGTCCGAAGCCAAGGAGCGCCGCGAGGAACTCACCAACTACGAGATCAACGAGACGACGACGCAGACCGTCAGCCAGGGCTACGACGTCGAGCGCCTCAGCGTCGCCGTCGTCGTCAACCGTACCCGCCTCAAGGAAACCATCGGGGCCGAGGCGACGGACGCGCAGGTCGAGGCATCCATCGCCCAGATCAAGACGCTCGTCGCGTCCGCGTCCGGCTTCACGGAAGCGCGCGGCGACCAGCTCGAAGTCACCGCGGTCGACTTCCTGTCGACCGGACAGGAGCTTGCGCCGGTCGAGCCGGTCGGCATCGGCGAAATGCTGATGCGCCAGTCGGGAACGCTTATCAACGCGCTGACCATCCTCGTCGTCGCCGTCCTCCTCATCTGGTTCGGCCTGAAGCCCGCCATCCGCGCCATCGCCACCCCGGCAGCCTCCGCCGCCGACGGCTCGATCGAGCTCGAAAACGCCGGCATGGGCGGCTTCGGCGGAGACATGGCCGGCATGGGGGGCGGCATGCTCGGCAATGACATGGGCGGCGACATGTTCGCCGGCACCAACTTCGGCGGCGGCGAGAGCGACGGGCTCCTCGAAGACCTCGCCTCGAGCCGAGCGAACTCCCCGCAGGCCCGCCTCGAGAAACTCATCGACTTCGACGAAGCGCAGGCCGCGTCGATCCTGAAACACTGGATTCACCAGAAAGAGGCGGCATAAGACATGATACCTCTCGCTCAATATTTCGCCGACACGAGCGGCGACGACTTCACCCCCTTCCAGCCCGCCACCGTCCGCAAGCCCGCGCAGAGCCGGCGCCAGCCGGAGGCCCTGACGGTCCTGCAGCCGAAATCCTTGGCCTCGTCCCCGGCCAAGTCCTCGGTGAGGCCGCTGAAGGCGATCGTGCAGAAGCCGCACGAAGCCGCGCCCCGTATCGCGACCGAGCCGCGCGTGTCCCTTCGCGAGGTGGAGGCCGAGCGTGCGTCCTGGGCGGTCGAGCGTAAGGCGCAGTCGTTGGCCCTCGAAGAAGCGGTCGAGGCCGCCCGTCTCGACGGGATTGAAGTTGGCCGGGCGCTTGCCCGCAACGAGATGGAAGCCGAACAGAGCGGCCGCATCGAAGAGGTGCGCCTCCAGATCGCGAACGATCACGGCGTCGCGCTCGCCTCGGCGCGCGTCGAATGGACCGAGGCGCAAGCAGATCGGCTTGCCGATCTCCTCATCCTCCAGGTCGCCATTCTCGAGGAGACGATCAAGCTCAGCCTGACCAACGTCCTGCGCCCGCTCGCGCTCGACACCCGCCGCCAGCAGACCCTCGACGAACTCGTCGCGGCGGTGCGCACCATCGCGCTCGACGGCATGGCCTACAAGATCGCCGCTTCCGGGCCGACCGACCTCCTCGCCGCACTGGAAGACAGGCTCGGCGACCATGCGAAACTGCTCTCCTTCGAGAACGACGACACGCAGGCCGACATCCGCATCGACGCCGACAACACCGTCATCGAGACCCGCCTCGCATCCTGGCGCCTCGCGCTTGAAGAGGCGCTGACGTGAGCCAGACCGCGCCCGTACCCCATGCCCAAAACCAGATCATCATCGTCAAGCGCGGCGGCGGTGGCGAGGACGGCCATCATGGCGGCGCCTGGAAGATCGCGTTCGCCGACTTCATGACGGCGATGATGGCCTTCTTCCTCGTGATGTGGCTGACGAGCGTCTCCGACGAGGCGACGAAGAAACAGATCGCGCAGTACTTCAACCCGATCAAGCTGAACAGCGCCTCGCCGGAGACGCTGGGTCTTCAGGACGGTACCAACACGCCCTCGAAACCCGCCCCCGCCAGCCAGGGCGGCGAGGTGAAGGATGGAGGCAATCCCGACGAGAAGCCGATGAGCGGAGCTGAGTCCGGAGGCGAGGAACAGGCGCTGTTTCGCGATCCTTACGCGGTCCTCGCCGAGATCGCGGCCGAGGGCGGGCAGGGCGTCCGGGACGGCGTCGCGGGCGTTCCCGACGGGTCCGGCCTTCCCGGCCTCAACGGCGGCGAGGCCTATCGCGACCCGTTCGATCCGACGTCCTGGCAGCTCTCGCCCAACGCCGAGGTGAAGGCACCCGAGGATACCGACCTCAAGTCGACCGAGTTTGCGACCGCGGACGGCCTGCCGGCGACGACCGTCACCGAGGTCGTGCCGCCGATTCCGGAAGCCAAACCCGCCGAGCCCGCGGAGCCCGACGTACCCGCATTGTCGAAGGCCGAGGCGGACGCCGCTGCCCTCAAGGCCGAGATCGAGAAGAGCATCGCCGGGGCAAGCCCCGGCTCGGCGCCCGGCATCGAGGTCAAGGCCGGGGAGGGCGGGATAACCATTTCGCTCGCCGACAGCCTGACCTCGGGAATGTTCGAGATCGGCTCGGCCAAGCCGACGGCGCAGGCCGTGGCTCTCGTGGAGACCATCGCCAAACTTTTGGGCGAGCGTGAGGGCCAGGTCGTCGTTCGGGGCCACACGGACTCGCGCCCCTATGCCGGCGAAGAGTACGACAACTGGCGCCTTTCGGCGGCGCGCGCGCAGTTCGCCTACTACATGCTGGTCCGCGGTGGCCTCGACGAAAAGCGCGTGACCAGCATCGAGGGCTTCGCCGACCGCCAGCCGAAGGACGCCGCCAACCCCGAGAGCGCCGTCAACAGACGCATCGAGATCCTGCTCAAAGAGCCCGCCGCATGAAACGCCTCCTGCTTCTGACCGTCTCCGCGCTTGCGCTCGTGCAGGCGGCAGGGAGCCCGCACGCCGAGCAGATGGCGGAGACTGGCGAGGATCGCTTCGCCGCCGAGGTCGTCCTCGGTCCGGGCCTGACGCTCGCTTCGCAGACCTCGCCGGCCTACGGTGTGGGAAGCCAGAAAATTGCCGAAGCTGCTTCGGTTTCGCTCGATCCGAAGATGACGGGGCGAGCCGCCGTTCCTGCCGAGGAGAGGGCAACCGACTTCGTTCGCCTGGCGGCGGCCAAATCGTCGTCGCCTGAACCCGCTGCGGATGATGGGCACGCGGCTCCGGACGGCGGCGGGACAGGCGATCCGTCCGCGGAGGAAAGCGAGGAGCCTCTCGACCCCTCCTGGGCGACGGTGCGCGGGCCGATGCCGTTCGACATCATCCGGACGATCCAGTTCCTGCAGGATCAGGTCGCGCGCGGCAACGGGCGGGCGATCCAGGTCCAGGCGCTCCTTTTGCGGCGGTATGGGCCGGTCTTCGTCAAGGCCGATCCCTCGGTCTGGAGCGATGCGCGCAACCAGCGCGCGGCGGTGCTCTTCGTCCTCAGCGGCGGCCCGCCGGAGGTCCTGCGCGAACTGATGGCCAAGGGCGTCGTCGATCCGGCGCTCGAGCCGATGTTCAAGGGCGCGCTCGCCTACGTGGATAACGATCTGGCCACCGCCCAGGTGTCGCTTTCGGCCCTCGACTTCGAGGGAGTGGAGCCCGGCCTCGAAGCTCACATCAACCTCGTGCTTGGCCAGATGAAGCAGGTCGCCTCCCCGAAGGACGCGATACCGCATCTCGACCGTGCGCGGCTGCTCGCGCCGGGCGGTCTCATCGAGGAGGCGGCTCTCCGAATGGAAATGCTGATCGTCGACGAGCTCGGCGACCACGTCTTCGCCGACCATCTCGCCCGCCAGTATTTCGACCGCTACGCCCGCTCGTCCTATTCGGCAAACTTCGAGGCGCGGTTCGCATCCGTCTATGCGAGCCGCGGCAAACACGAGCCCGAGGCGGCCTTCGCGACGATGCTCGACGTGACGGCGCGGCTGGCGGACCCGAACAAGCGCACGATCTACCTCGCCGTCGGGCGGCGCGCGCTGTTTGAAGGTTACCTCACCTTCGCCGGGCTGTCGGCGGAAGCCGCGCTCGCGACACAAGGCATCGACGACGCGGACCGCCAGCGTGCCGTGCTCTACACCATCGCGGCACGCATCGGAACGATGCCGGAGGCCGAGGCCAAGGCGACGCTCGCCACAGTCGACCGGGCCATCCTCCATGCCGAAGACGCCGAGCTCTACGACGCGGCAGCCTCCGTCCTCGCCGGCATCGACCGAACGCCCGAGGTTCTCGGGGAAGACGGGAGGGGCGAGCAGGTCGCGGAATCATCTGCGGTCTTCGACCGCGCACAGCAGGTTTTGAACGGGGTCGCCAGCGATCTCGGAAAGGTGCAGCCATGAAAATCGCTTCGGCCCCCTTCGCGATTGCCGAAACGCCGGCCGGAACCACCTCGGCCAAGGGCGCGAACGTCGACGGATCCGGCTTCGAGAGCGCGTTCCGGACGGTGGAGCAGGATGCGGAATCGCAGCCCCGTCCAGATGGCGCGGCGGAGCCGCGCGCCGGCGACGATCGTGCCAAAACAAAGGCGCTTGCGGCCCGTCCACGCTCGGTCTCGGCCAAGGATCAGGGATCGGAGCCGAGGGAGCCGGCGGACAAGGCGATCGACGAGGAGGTCGACGAGACGACCATGGAGGACGTTGCCGGCGACACCCGGTCACCTGCCGCCGATCTTCTCGGCCAGCTCTTCGGAGCCGGTGTCGCGTCCGGTGTGGCCCCTGCGGCGACGGCAGGGGCGAAGCCGCAGGGCGAGGTCCTTCTACCGTCCGCCGGCATCACCGCTTCAGGCTTCGTTCAGTCCGCCGAAGGCGCCGATATGAGCGAGGTCGTGCTCGAAGAGCGCGTCGTCGTCGTCTCGCTGATGCCCGGCGCGACCGAGGCGTCCGAGGCCGGGCAGGCGCGCGGCAAGGTCTCGCTCGACGTCCTGCACATGGAGACCCATTTCGAGCCGCGCACCGATGCCGTGGTGCTCGTCGAGGCGAAAGCGGAGATATCTTCCGTCAAGGCCGAGGCGTCGCTGGCGGTCGTTGCCGCCGCAGTGCCGCCTGCGGGTGTCAAGCCAGGCGCCAAGACAGGCGCGCAGGAAGAACCCTCCAAACTGCGGCTGAGCTTCGACGAGGCCCTGGCACGGCTCGGACGCGCCGAGACCTCGCCGAACGAGGTTGACGCCGCAGTGTCCGCATCGGAAGCGGGCGATACGCGTAGCGGTGCCGCGGGCGACGTCGGCACCGCTTCGCAGCGCGGGGTTCGTGCCGATGCGCGAGCGGCCAAGAGCGAGAGCGAAAGCGAGGGCGTCTCGGCAGGGTCGAGGGCCGCGTCGTCGGCGCCGGTCGCGGCGAGCCGCGAAAGCGCGGGGGCGTCCGACATCGGCCTGCCGATCGCATCCATGACCGATCAGGTCGCCGGCAAGATCATCGATTCGCTTGGCGCTACGGCATCCGCTCCACGCGCCGGCGCGCCGGCTTCCTCCGAGAGCGTCCTGCGCTTCACGGCCGGCGGCGCCGCCCTCAAGACCCTGACGATCCAGCTTCAGCCGGAAAACCTCGGCGTGCTCGACGTCACGATGCGTCTCGTCGACGGGCAGCTGACGCTCGAGCTCGCCGCCAGCGAGGCGAGCACCGCCAAGGTTTTGGCAGAGGATCGCGAGGGGCTTCGCAAGCTTCTGCAGCACGCCGGCTTCACGCTCGAGGAAACGTCGATCACCATCGTCTCGCGAGAAGCTTCGGGGCAGACGCGGATCGACGCCTCCGGGTCGTCCGCCGGCACGCGCCAGGACTTCGGCTCCTCGCAGGGCGGCAACGGCCAGTCGGCCGAGCGC
>JACMIV010000289.1 GCA_014380965.1 Rhizobiaceae bacterium
CCGGCCGCGGCGGGGGGGCTTGCGGGCATGATGCGTCGGGTCGTCCGTCTGCCGGAGAAGGTTCAGCCTTGACGGTGCGGGGCTCGCGTGACGCAGAGGGCGGCGTCGTCCTCATCAATGTGCTCGCGATCGTCGCCATCGCCAGTGCGGTTGCGGTGACGATGCTGACCCTGTCGCAGGCCGCGATCGAGCGAAGCCAGCGGTTCAACGACGCCGCGCAGGCGCTCGCCACCTGTCTTGGTGCGGAGACCTCCGTAATCATCGCCCTCCGCCGCGATCTCGAAGAGGCCCCGGATGTCGATCACGGGCGCGAAGCGTGGGCGATGCTCGCCGAGACGGCCGCGCCCATCGCCGGCGGTACCTTCGATCTCGCCATCGCGGATGCGCAGTCGCGCTTCAACGTCAACGGATTGCGCGACGGCGGGAGCGCAGCGCTGGAGAACTTCCGCTCGATCCTCGTCTCCCTCGAACTCCCCGGCGAATGGGCGGAACGCGCCTTCGCGCTGATCCGCTTCACCGGACCCGTGTCCGACATCGGTGAACTGCAGCGCGCCGGGATCGACGCAGCGGCGATCGCGCGCCTGTCCGACCTCGTCACCGCGCTTCCCGGGCGCACCGAAGTCAATCTCAACACGGCAAGCCAGAACCTTCTGGCGGTGCTCCTGAAAAACCCGGTCGCTGCGGCCTTCCTGGTCTCGCGAAGGGACCGTCTCGGCTACCTCACGAAGGACGATCTCGACGCGGCCGATATCCTGCTCGCCCCGGGCGTCGGCTTCACGTCGCGCTACTTCGAGGTGGCGGTGGATGTGAGGGTCGGGGAGGCGGAGCAGACGCTGACGAGCCTTCTCTACCGCGGCGAGAGGGACGGCCGTCCGCAGGTTGTCGCCCTCTCGCGCAAACGAGGAAGGGCGGCTCCGTCGCCGGAGCCGCCCTCTTGAGCATTCAAGGTCGTCGCGCCGATCAGAAGTCGATCGGATCGGCCGTCAGCGAGACCGCAGGCAGATCGCCCGGCTGCGGATCGATCGGGGGGGCCGCCGCATTCGCGTTGGCCGCGAAAGCCGACGAGAAGGTCCCGCCGAACTGGTCCTGCACCGCCACCGGGGAGGGGGGCGGGTTCGACCCACCGCCGCCGCCGTCGCTGCCGCTACAGGCGGCAAGGCCCATGAGCGCCGCACCCGTGGCCAGCTTGATCCAAAGAGTGTTGGACATCGTCTCTCTTCCTCTCTGGGTTACTGGTTTCCGCCGGAGCCCGGCAGCGGGTCGTTCAGATACGGGAAGGCGTTCTGAAGCTCGATGGCGCTGATCGGTGCGCCGTCGGTGTACGCCACGAGACCCGTCGACGCCTGATCGGGAGTGCAGAGGCCGAGACCGTTGGGCGCTACGCCGTCGATCGGATGGCAGAGACGCCCCATCGCGACGCGCAGCGTGATGTCGACCGTATCGTCCGCCGGACGACGACCGTTGGGATAGCCCGCGAGGTCGGCGGCAACGACGCCGAAGCTGCTCTGGGATTCCCTCGGGGTCGCTGCGATGGCGGTGTTGAGGCGCATCATTTCCGAGGGGGTCAGGGTCGCGAGCTGGTTGACACCGGGAAACCCGGTGAGGAACGTCGTGATGAGATCATTGCGGGGGAAGTTGGTCGGTGCGAGATCGGCAATGTTGGTGCCGAGGGTCGCATTGACGGCGTCCCTGAAAAGGACGTTCAGGATCGCCGGGAATGTCGGATGGGAAACGTAGTCGAGAAGAGCCGCATCGATCGTCGGCTCGGCCGCGTTGAAGAGATCCTTGTCTTTGAGCCCGATGACGAGTTCATTGACGAGCGGCGCCGACAGGCGCGAACGCTGAACGTAGGCCCCGCCGTACAGAGCCGTCTGTTCGTAGGTCGGCGATGGATCCTTCAGCTGGGCCTGAGGAAGGCTCGCCGTCGTCCAGGCGCCGATCACGCCGTTGCCGGCACCAACGAGGCATGCGATCGGCACTTCGAGCGCAAGCGATGTGATGTTTGCCTTGTCCACCAGATCGTCGTTATCACGGCTTTGCGTGATACCGCCGGGGAAACCGCCGCCATCGTTCGCACCAGGGGCACTATCGCCTTCGACAGGGACGAAGTTGACGAGATCGAAAGCCTTGCCGAGATTGACGGCGAAGGCTTCTGCCCGCTGACCGACGAAGGCACGGCCTGCCGTCCCGCAGCCTGGGATCGTCACGTCGTAGATGAACTGCTGGGCATAGCCCGGATAGTCAGCGATCGTCTTCGTTCCGACGTTGTCGATCGGCTTGGCGAAAGTGGAGCTACCGCCGCTTGCGTTGGTGATCGGAGCGATGGTGCCGCTGCGCCGATCGCCCGTCACGAGATTCAAGGAGAAGGACTCCGTCTCGCCCTGGTCCGGATCGTTCGGTGAGTCGATCGGGCCAACGGCGCGAAGCGCGATCGGGACCTGTTTGTCGCCGACCGTCAGGACGATCCCGGTGCCGTCGACGAGATTGTTGTCGAAGTCGAACTGAAACGTGAGGTCTTCGACCGCATCGCCGGTGTTGTCGACGTGAATTTCGTAGATGGCATCCGGGTCCATCGTGAAGTAGTTCGGACCATTGTAGGGTCCCTGATCCGGCTGATAGTTCGCGATGAAAGTAACGAAGTCTTCGCGGCCTGGCTCGTAGCTTCGGAACATGTAGAGGTCCGTGCCATCGATCTTCCGCTCTTCGGTAATGCCCGGAGCCTCGCGATGGGACGAAGCCATCGTGAAGGTCGTGCTGGCCAACAACGCCGTCAAAAGCGTCCCCCCGACCTGTCTCGTCGCACGATAATTCATAGTCGCCTCTCCTGATTCATTTAGCCGCCCAAGTTACGGCTTGATCGTGACGAATTCTCGACTGCACCTGACGGCAACGCTTCGGCGAAGAGGTCAGGCGTTACCTGTGCAATATTAAAACCTCAAGCGCCATTGTTTAATTCGGAAAAACGGCAAGTATGGACTTTGCGCAACAGCCCTCCGAACCACGCGTCAGATACGAGGGGTCGTGGCGAAATGATGCGAGGTCAATAAACTTTTTTGTGCTTCGTCCATCATGGCGTGTCGCTTAAACCACTGTGCTTTGAGCCGCCAAATCGTTGAACGCGTTGGTCAGACAGGCTTCGGATACGTCATGGAATTGCCATATTTGCTCGCGGCCGGCCTTCTTTTCTTTTGCCTTCTGAAAATCGCTATCGTTGACGTCAGGACGTTCCGTATTCCCGACGCTCTCAGCCTTGGGCTCATTGCAGGAGGTCTGGCTTTTGCTGCATGGCGCTCGGTCCATGCGTCGGCAACTGAGCCACCTGCTCCTTTCGCCGGTCATCTCCTCGGAGCTGGAGCCGGCTACCTGTCGCTCGCGCTTGTGGGCGAAGTCTTCTTTCGCTGGCGGGGGACGGAAGGGCTGGGACTCGGCGACGCCAAGCTGTTCGGCGCGAGCGGAGCCTGGCTCGGCTGGCAGGCGCTGCCCTTCGTTCTTCTCCTCGCGTCTCTGTCCGGCCTCGTGCAGGCCTTGGTCACGGGGCGCAGCCGGGCGCCGAACCGGCGTTTCGCCTTCGGCCCTCATCTCGCGGGAAGCTTCTGGCTGATCTGGTTGTTCGGGGCGCCCGGCTTGCCCCCAATATGGCGGTAACGGCGATGGAAACCTTTCTGCGAGCGTGGCGGACTGTTTCGCAGCCTTTCTTTCTGCTGCGGCTTGCGCTTCTCGTCCTGTGCACCGCGAGCCTTGCGCCAAGTGCCAAGGGTCACGAGATCCGGCCCACCATCGCCACGCTCGCGATAGCGCCGGACGGGCGGTTCGAACTCGCCCTCTCGCTGAACCTCGAAGCGCTGATGGCCGAGATCGGCCCGGAGCACCGCGACAGTTCGACGTCCGCCAACGCTTCCGAATACGAAAGGCTGCGCGCCTTGCCGCCCGAACGGCTTGGCGCCGAGTACGACGATTTCGCGCCAGGCCTCCGCGACGGAATCCGACTCGAAACGTCGGACGGAGCCCGCGTCGCACTTGTCCCGGACTTCACCGAGATCGGCGCTGTCGGGGATACCGGCATCCAGAGGACCTCGCACGTGGTCTACTCCGGACGCGTGCCAGACGGCGCGACTGCCCTGCGCTGGCGCTTCGACGCGTCTTTCGGTCCAAGCGTCATCCGCGCCCGCAAGGAAGGCGGCGAGATCGACTTTTCCGACTATCTCCTCGACGGCGCGCAGAGCCGCGATATCCCGATGGAGGCACGGGCGCCCGAAACGCGCCTGCAGGTGTTCCTCGACTACGTCGCGATCGGTTTCGAGCACATCGTGCCGAACGGCCTCGACCACATGCTGTTCGTGATCGGGCTGTTCCTTCTTAGCCCGCGCCTGAAGCCGCTGGTGGCGCAGGCGACGTGCTTCACGCTCGCCCATTCGGTCACGCTCGCCCTCGGCGCCCTCGGCATGGTCGCGATATCCCCGTCGGTCGTCGAGCCGCTGATCGCGCTCTCGATCGTCTATGTCGCCGCCGAGAACATCTGGACGGATCGTCTCGGACGATGGCGATACGCGGTCATCTTCGTCTTCGGATTGCTGCACGGCCTCGGCTTTGCTGGCGTCCTCAGCGAGATCGGCATGACGCAGGGCGAGTTCTGGACCGGTCTCGTCGCTTTCAATATCGGCGTCGAGCTCGGGCAGATCGCCGTCATCGGAGCGTGTGTCCTGACGCTCGGCCTCTGGTTTGGCCAGAAGCCCTGGTATCGCCGAAGGATCACTCTTCCCGCCTCCGCGCTCGTCGCCGGCGCCGGGTCCGTCTGGTTCTTCGAGCGGGTCTTCTGATCGCCGTTTCATCCATGCCGTTAAGGCTCGGTGCGACGACGGGACCTCCCTGCGCAACCGGCATTGCGCCCGGCAGCGTCTTCACGTCATATGCCGCCGCCGACGATGCCGCCGCATACCGGAAAGGTCGCCCCCATGCAGACATCCATGCCTCAGCGCCTTGGCCTTGCAGGCCTCCTCCTCGTGGCGGCGACGAGCGCCGCCTCCGCCCATGTGGGAGATGACGCGTCCGGCTTCGTCAGCGGCTTGCTGCATCCCATCTTCGGCTGGGATCACGTCGTCGCGATGGTCGCCGTCGGGCTCTGGGGTGCCTTTCTCGGGGTGCCGGCGATCTACATACTGCCCGTCGTCTTTCCCGTCGTCATGGCGCTCGGTGGCGTCCTCGGGATGAACGGCATCGACCTGCCGTTCGTGGAAGCCGGCATCGGTGCGTCGGGACTGGTGCTGGGTCTCATGGTCGCCTTCGCCGTCCGGCTTCCGATCGCCATCGCAATGGTCATAGTCGGCGTCTTCGCCGTCTTTCACGGCCATGCGCACGGCATGGAGCTGCCGGGCACGGCCAATCCGTTCGGCTATGCCGTCGGCTTCGTCGTTTCGACCAGCCTCCTGCATCTCGCCGGCATCGGCCTTGGAGCACTGACCAGTCTCCCGTCCGGAGCCGTCGTCGTGCGAAGCCTCGGCGGGCTGATCGCGCTCGTCGGTGCCGCCTTCCTGTTCGGAGTGGCCTGACATAGCGCGCCTCCGGCCGGCCGCGCTCTTCGGCCTCACGCTGCTGCCGAGTGCCGCAGAAGCCCATGCCTTTACGGCCGGGCAGGGCGGCTACGCCCTCTTCGTCGAGGGTGCCTCGCTCCTGTTCCACGCGCCGGAACTCGTTGTCGCCGTCCTCTCGATCGGTCTTTTGATCGGGCTCTGGAACGTCGAAGGCATGCCGATCGTCTGGCCTTTCCTCGCGGCTGGGGCGGCGGTGGGTCTCTTCCTGCCCTTCCTCGTTTTGATCGATGCGTCCATCGCGCTCTATGGGTTGGCTCTCTGCCTCGGCGCCCTCGCCGCCCTCGACAGGCCCTATCCGGTGGCGACGATGCGTTTCGTGAGCGCCCTCGCTGGGTTAACAATCGCCTACGGCGCCCTGAGCCTCCACGGCACGGCCGGACTGCCTGCGATGGTGACCTTCGGTCTCTTCGCCGGGCTGAACGTCGCCGTGCCGATGGTCGCGGGGGCGGCGACGTTGCCGCGACGCTTTTCCACGGCGCCATGGCCGAAGATCGGCCTCCGCATTCTCGCCTCCTGGCTGATGGCCATCACCATTATGATGTTAGGCTTCGCGGTGCGGTGAGGCGCCGCTTCATGCGAAGTGGCCGATGCACGAAGCCTTGGGTGGAGGCGATCGGTCTGCGACCTTCGCGGTTCCCGACCTGCCCTGAAAAATCGAGCGATCACTGCCGACCATTGCCTTGTAGGCGTCGAGGCGGCACCAAGAGCGTTCAAGTCGTCGAGGGCGAGGCGGGTCACGGCCCGCGCTGTGCGGAAGGCGATCCCGAACACCCGTGTGGCGATCTCGCGAGGCGGATCGTCGACGAGGAAGGCGCGAAACCAGATGCCGCCATGGGTCGACGCGCGCGCAACGCGTCGCCGAGCCGCTTCCGTCGGCTCGGCAATCAGGATGCCAGCGCATCCTTCAGGCGCCTGAGCCGGGTGGCCTCTTCGGCCCGGATCGCCAGCGCCTGATCCATGTCGACGCTCTCGAAGCGCGCCTGTTGGTGCGGCTGGAGCTGACCGACAAGGTCCATGTCGGCAGAGATGACGGTGCCGATCATGAAATAGCCGCCGCCGGAGACGGCGTCGCGATGGAGGATGATCGGCTCGGTGCCGCCGGGCACTTGAATCGAGCCATACGGATAGCAGCTGTCGACGATGTTGGAAGGATCGGAGCCGGCACCGAAGGGCTGCTCGCGCGGCACGAAATCGAGCTTGCGCCCGCCGCGAAAACGATAGCCGATCCGATCCGCTTCCGGCGCGACCTTCCAGCCGTCCTCGAAGAAACCGGCTTGCGAGACTTCGGTTATACGATGCCAGTAGAGCCCGGGCAGCACCCGCAGCACCGGCGATGCGCCGGGGACGCGGCGCAGACCTTGCGGAACGCTCCGACCCGGCTTGCCGGGTGCCCCGGCCGATGCGATCGCCACCCTGTCGCCGGTCTTCAGCGCGCGTCCCTCGAAGCCGCCGAGCGCGCCGAGCGGATAGGTCGAGCGCGAGCCGAGGACGAGGGGCACGTCGATGCCGCCGGAGATTCCGATATAGGCTCTCGCCCCGGCCTTCAGGAAGCCGAAGGCCAGCGTCTGGCCGGCCGCGACCGGAAAGGCCGTCCAGCCCGGCTGCTCGACGCCGTCCACCTTTGGGGCCAAGTCTGCGCCACAGACAGCGACGGTCGCATCCGCGTCGAACCTCAGCTCCGGCCCCATGAACACCGCCTCCAGCCCCGCATCGCCGGGCTGGTTGCCGACCAGAAGGTTGGCGGCAATGAGCGCGTACCGGTCCATCGCGCCGGAAATCGGCAGGCCGAGATGGTAGTAGCCGGGCCTTCCGAGGTCCTGCACGGTGGTGGAGAGGCCGGGCTTCACGACCTCGAACGTAGGTGCTGCCTCAGCCATGGAGCACCTCCAGAAGCGCGGCGTTGGTGGCGGCCGCGTCGGCCTCGAAAGCTTCGAGCGAGAACGTCGCCTCGCGGATGAGCGGCGAGAAGCGGCCCTCGTCGACGGCTTCGACGGCGGCATCGTAGCCGTCCCGGTCGACGCCGCGGAACTTCACGATGTCGCCGGGACGGAAGAGGATCATGAAGTCGCGGAGATAGCTGATCTCTTGCTTGGGATCATAGATGGGCATCGGCGTGATTCCGAACATCTGGTAGCCGCCGGCCCCTCGGACGGAATAGATGCAGCCGAAACAGCCGCCATGGCCGACGGTGAGCCGTGGCGTGTCGGTGCGCGGGCGAAGGTACTTCGGCACCTCGATCTGATTTTCGCGTTTCACCATCTGGTACATGAACGGTAGCCCCGCGACGAAGCCGACCATCGAGACGAACCAGGGCGCGCCCGAATGCGCCGCGACGAAATCCTCGACGCCGGAAAAACCATTGATGCGCGCGGCGTAGTCGAGATCGGTGCCGGTGGGGTCCTGATGGCGCTCGCGAAACCGCATCAGGGTCTCGTTGGTCCAGGGATCGTCGTAGAGGACGGGTATCTCGACGATGCGCGTCGCGAGCGTTTGCTTCGCCGTCTCGGCATCCGCCTCGAAACTCCTCAGCTCCTTCATCAGGTCCGCCGGAGCGATGATGTCCGGGTCGAACTTGATCTGGAAGGAGGCGTTGGCCGGGCAGATTTCCGTGACGCCCCGGATCCGGCTCGCCTTCACGGCCTCCGTCATCGAGAGGCTCTTGAAGAAGGCGCGCAGTGACATCTCTTCGTCCACCTCGACGAAGATATGCTCGTCGCCGCCGTATGAGTATCGCGTCTTCATCGGCCGTCTCCCTCAGGATGCTGCGATGGGCTGGGAACCCGACGACAGCGGCTTTGCTGCCAGCCAGTCCTCGAGCCAGCGGGTGTGGAAGTCTCCGGCTCGCACGCCTGCATTCGAGGCGAGCGCCAGATGCAGGGGAACCGTCGTCGGCAGGCCCTCGACGACGAGCTCGCCGAGGGCTCGCGCCAGCCGCGAGATCGCAAGATCGCGCGTCTCGTCATGGGCGATCAGCTTGCCGAGCAGCGAATCGTAGAACGGCGGCACGGCGTAGCCCTGGTAGAGCATCGTGTCGAAGCGGATGCCCATGCCGGCCGGAACCGTCAGCGCCGATACGGTGCCGGGGGAGGGCCGGAAATCGGCGGCGGGGTCCTCCGCGCAGATGCGCGCCTCCACCGCATGACCGCGGATCGCGATGTCCGACTGGTCGAGCCAGAGCGCCTGTCCGCCCGCGATCCGGATCATCGCGCGCACGAGATCCACTCCGGTGATCGCCTCCGTAACGGGATGCTCGACCTGGATGCGGGTGTTCATCTCGATGAAGAAGAACTCGCCCGTGGTCTCGTCGAAGAGATATTCGAGCGTGCCTGCGCCTCGATAGCCTACCGATTGCGCCAGCCGCAAGGCCGATGCGCACAGCGTCTCGCGCTGGTCCGGCGTGAGGCAGGCGGCGGGCGCTTCCTCCCACACCTTCTGCCGGCGGCGCTGCAGCGAGCATTCCCGCTCGTAGAGATGGATCGCGCGCGCGCCGTCGCCGAGGATCTGGACCTCGACGTGACGCGCCCTCTCGATGAAGCGTTCGAGATAGAGGCCGCCGTCGCCGAAGGCGGCCTTCGCCTCGGTGCTCGCCTGCGGAACGAGGGCGACGAGTTCGGCCTCGTCCTTCGCGATGCGGATGCCGCGCCCGCCGCCGCCGGCCGCGGCCTTGATCATCACGGGATAGCCGATTTCGAAAGCTGCCTGCCGCGCCGCATCCGCGCCCTCGAC
>JACMIV010000290.1 GCA_014380965.1 Rhizobiaceae bacterium
TGACGCGCATCGACATGCAGCGTTTCCTGGAGCGCGTCTGGCGCGACCAGGGCTTCACTGCCGTCCTCGTCACGCACGACGTCTCGGAAGCCGTCACGCTCGCGGACCGCATCGTCCTCATCGAGGACGGCCGCATCGCGCTCGACCGGAGGGTGCCGCTCGGCCGCCCGCGCCAACGCGGCACGGCGGAGTTCGGCGCGATCGAGGCGGAGGTGCTCGGACGCCTTCTGGAAAGGTCCGCATGACGTTCGCCCCGCCCTCGCCAGGAGCCGAAGCATGACCCTTGCCGACGACCTCGTCCGCACCGCTGACTCGGTCCGATCCGCGGTGCCCGCCGCCATCTTCCATGCGATCGGCCGGTCGATCGGGGATCTCCAGGCGACGGGGACGGCGAAGCGAGCCGTCGGCGTCGGCGCGCGAGTCGATCCCTCCCCGGCATTGGAGCACGTCGACGGGTCTCCCTTCGCCCTTGCCGACGTCCTGGCCGGACGACCGGCGGTCCTCGTCTTCTACCGCGGCGGTTGGTGCCCCTACTGCAACGTGACGCTGCGGGCCTACGCGGCGGCGTTGCCGGAGATAGAGGCGGCGGGCGGAACCATCGTTGCCGTCACGCCGGAACTCCCCGAGAACGCATCGAAGACGGCGGACGCGAACGGCGTCGGCTTCCCGATCGCCATCGATCGCGGCAACGCCTTCTCCCGCTCCCTCGGCCTCGTCTTCGCGTTGCCCGAAGGACTGCGGCCGCTCTACCGCCAGATCGGCATCGATCTCGCGGCGCAGAACGGTGAGGACAGCCATGAACTGCCGATCCCCGCGACCTATGTCCTCGACGGCGACGGCGTGATCCGCTGGGCCTTCGTCGAAGCCGATTTCACCCAGCGCGCCGATCCGACCCACGTCGTCCGCGCGTTGAAGGCGCTGCGGGACCGACCCGCAGCGTGACATGGCCTTGGGATGGGCCCTTGGGATGCGCCTTGGAGAGACGATGCCGATCCCCGAGCCCCTCCCGAGCCCGAGGTAGAAATTTCTATCGACATTGTAGAAAGAGATCGGATTATCTTCCGTGAGAGCAGGACGGGCCATAGCCTTGGCTTCAGCGGTGACGACATCAACCGACGAAAACCCTGCGGTGACCGCCCGTCGAAGCGAGCTTCCGCGCCCGCCGCCCGAAACATGAGAGAGTTTCACCGATGAGCATCGACGTCCCCGACAAGATCAACGTCCTCTGGTTCCTGCCGACGCACGGAGACAGCCGCTATCTCGGCACGGCGGAGGGCGGACGCGCCGTGGACCTGCCCTACCTGAAGCAGGTGGCGCAGGCCGCCGACAGCCTCGGCTATTACGGCGTCCTTCTGCCGACGGGCCGTTCCTGCGAGGATTCCTGGGTCGTCGCGTCGGCGCTGGTGCCGCTGACCGAGCGGCTGCGCTTCCTCGTCGCCGTCCGGCCCGGGCTGCAGTCCCCGACGCTCGCCGCGCGGATGACCGCAACGCTCGACCGCATCTCGAACGGCCGCCTCCTCATCAACGTCGTCACCGGCGGCGACCCGGTCGAGAACAAGGGCGACGGCATCTTCCTGTCGCATTCCGAGCGCTACGAGGTGACCCGCGAGTTCCTCGAGATCTACAAGGCGGTGCTCGCCGGCAAAACCGTCGCCTACAAGGGCAAGCATTTCGAGATTGAGGACGGGCGGCTGCTCTTCCCGCCGGTCCAGACGCCGCATCCGCCGCTCTATTTCGGCGGCTCCTCGGAAGCGGCGAACCAGGTCGCGGCGGAACAGATCGACAAATACCTGACCTGGGGCGAGCCGCCGGCGCTCGTCGCCGAGAAGCTCGGCGTCATCCGCGAACTCGCCGACAAACAGGGCCGCAAGGTTTCCTTTGGCATCCGCCTCCACGTCATCGTCCGCGAGACGAACGCCAAGGCGTGGGAGGCAGCGGACGAGCTCATCAGCCGCCTCGACGACGACACGATCGCGGAGGCCCAGAAGGTCTTTTCGCGGATGGATTCGGTCGGCCAGTCCCGCATGAGCCAGCTCCATGGCGGCCGCCGCGACAAGCTGGAAGTCAGCCCCAACCTCTGGGCCGGCGTAGGCCTCGTGCGCGGCGGCGCGGGGACGGCGCTGGTCGGGGACGCCGAGACCGTGGCCGAGCGGATCGACGAGTACCGACGCCTCGGCATCGACTCGTTCATCCTGTCGGGCTATCCGCATCTCGAAGAGGCCTACCGCTTCGGCGAACTGGTGCTCCCGCATCTGCCGCTCGGCCATGCCCTGCCCTCGCGCACGGCCGACGTGAACACCGGCCCGTTCGGCGAGAGCATCGCCGGCGACCGTCGGCCGGCATTGAGGGCCAGCCAGTCGTGAACGATCTTGCCCGCTTTGGGCCTAACTTCGCCCGAAAGACCGTCGCCATCGTCGGCGGCGGCTTTTCGGGCGCAGCGATCGCCTATCACGTGGCGCAGGCAACGGCAGCGGGAACCATCACAATCGTCGTCTTCGAGCCACGCAAGATGCTCGGTGCAGGGCTCGCCTATTCCACCCTCGAGCCAGCGCACCGCATCAACGTGCCAGCGTCCAAGATGAGCCTGGTCTCCGACGATGGCGAACATTTCGCACGATGGCTGTCGGCGTCGGGCGAACTTGGAGACGACCCCCAGGCAGTCACGTCGGGCGGCGACGCCTTCCCCCAGCGTTCCATGTTCGGGCGCTACGTCGCCGACCATCTGGCCGCACCGATAAAGGCCGGTCGCATCCGGCACGAGCGCAGCCGCGTCGAAGACATCCGCATCAGGCCGGATGGTCGCTTCGACATCCGGCACGACGGCGGCACGACGACCGCCGACATCGTCGCCCTCGCCACGACGCATCCGCTGCCGGCCATTCCGGGGCCCTTGCGTGCCGTCGCCGATCATCCAGGCCTTGTCTGCAACCCCTACGACCCAGCGGCTCTCGGCAGCATCGCGCCGGACTCTCGCGTGCTCATCATCGGCAATGGCCTCACCGCGGCGGATGTCGTGGCCATGCTCGACCGAAAGGGTCACCGCGGCTGCATCACGGCCCTTTCGCGCCATGGCTTCCGCTCGAGAGGGCACGCGGCGACACCGCAGCCCGCCACCGGCGATTTCTCGACCGCCCCCGCACGGACTGCGCTCTCGCTCCTGAGGCGCGTCCGCAGGACGGTGGTCGAGGCGGGCCAGGAAGGGTTCGGCTGGCAGGCGGTCATCGACAAGGTGAGGAGCGAAGGACAGATCATCTGGTCAGCCTTACCTGTGGCCGAGCGTGTCAGGCTTGTCCGGCATTTGCGCACTGTCTGGGACGTCCACCGCTTCCGCATTGCCCCGCAGGTGGAGGCGGTCCTGGAGAGGCGAGCGGCCGAGGGCAGGTTTCGCTCGATCGCCGCACAGCTGGTGTTCGCACAAGGGCACGGCAAGACGATCGAAGTAGCCTATCGCCTGCGCCGCGCATCAGAGACGGTCGTCGAGCGCTTCGATGCCGTGGTCAATACGACCGGTCCGGCCCATCGCAGCGTTGTCGAGGGCGCCGGCGCCCTTTCCAGCCTGCATGAAGCTGGGCTTCTGCGCCTCGACACGGTCGGCCTCGGCCTCGACGTCGCCCCGGATGGCCGCGCGGTGGGACGCGACGCCCGCGCCGTCGACGGACTTTATGTCGGCGGTCCGCTCGCACGCGGCACCTTCGGCGAACTCATGGGCCTTCCCGAAGTGACCCGCTACGCGGAATTCATCGCTGCCGAGATCGCCCATGGGTTGGCGATGCCGAGGGGCGGCGCCCTGGATTCCATCGCATGGAAAGATCGTTCCCCGTAGCACCGAACGGGAACGACCTGAGCGCCATCGGAGCAGTGGAGGGCTAAAGCCCAACATCGTAGAACACCTGGTCCATCAGCCGCGATGGTTCGGCACAGCCCGCATGACCGACGATCCGTGCGGGCACTCCGGCGACGGTGACGTTCGGCGGGACGTCGTCGAGAACGATCGATCCGGCGCCGATACGCGAGCAGCGACCGACCTCGATGTTCCCGATGAGCCTTGCGCCGGCGCCGATCATGACGCCTCGGCCGATCTTTGGATGGCGGTCGCCGCGTGGAGAATCCGATGAAGCGCCGAGGGTCACTCCCTGCAGCATCGAGACGTTCTCGCCGATCGTCGCGGTCTAGCCTATGACGATGCCCGTCGCGTGATCAATGAACATGCCCCCGCCGATCGGCACGGCAGGATGGATATCGACCTGGAATACCTCCGACGCCTTGTCCTGAAGATAGTAGGCCAGATCCTTGCGTCCGGACTTCCAGAGCGAATGGGCGACACGGTGCGTCTGGAGCGCATGAAACCCCTTGAAATAGAGGATCGGCTCCATGGCGCTGCTGCTGGCGGGATCGCGGTCAAGCAGTGCCAGGATGTCGAGCCGCATAGCCCTGCGGATATGCGGGTCGCCGAACGCCGTTTCACCCATGAACTGATGAAGCAGCTCCGCCGAGACGGCCCCGGCGAGGCGACTTGCCAGCCGGTACGTCAACGCACTTTCGAGGGAAGGCTGAGCGATGATCGAGGCGTAGATGAAACTTGCGAGCGCCGGCTCCGAGCGGACAACCGTCTCCGCCTCCTGGCGCACGCGCACCCACATGATGTCGCTGACATGCGCTTCGATGGTCCTGATATGCGAGGATGCCATGTCCGTTCTCCGCGTTGGGTCGAGCCGTTCTGACGTCTTGTCGGTCGATTCCTGCCGGCTCGGAAGGATTTCTGGATCGAGCCTGCCGGCCAGCATTACTCGAAGCAGACCCCGGACTCGCGTGTCATGCAGCCCTGCCCGCCTCCGTCGCGGCATCGACGGGAACAAGCTTCCCGGTCTTCACGTCATAGATGAAGCCGTAGACGGGGATGTCCGAGGATACGAGCGGGTGCTCCCTGATCCGCTTAACGTCCTGCATGACGCTCTCCGCAAGATCCTTGAACGCGTGCCAGTGGACGAAGTGACCGGCTGGGCTGCCGCCCCCATGGGACGGGTTGGACCAAGTCTTGCCGTCAAAGGCGGCAGTCGACAGATTGTCTTCGAGGAGGGCGCCGTTCGTCTCGCCGTCGAAGAGCTCCATGCCGCAATCGGTATGGTGGATCACGAACCATTCCCGGGTGCCGAGCAGCTTGTGGGAGATCACCAGCGATCGGATCGCATCGTCGGTCGCGCGCCCACCTGCATTGCGGATGACGTGTGCGTCGCCCTCGGCAAGTCCTGCATACTTAGCCGGGTCAAGCCTTGCATCCATACAGGTCAGGATCGCAAAGCCCCGGGCCGGCGCTAGAGCGAGATCGCCCTTCTCGCCAAACTCGGCCGCATAAGCCTCGTTGGCGACCGTGACATCCGAATAGATGGTCGAGGAAGACATGGGCAGACCCTCGTTGTGGAACTGCGATAAACTCTGTCGGTGGCAGCGGAGGGGAAGGCAGGCTTGCATCGCCTCATTCTGAAAGCCGCACAACGCTTGATACGTTAGTCAATCTAAATATTATCGAGTGATCCAATTGCGTTTTGCAGGAAGTTCGAAGCATTTTTGACCTTGCGCGACCGGAGGCAGGGGCTTCCCGGCGCAGGTCCACCGAGGTCTCGTTTTGCATCTGCGCGCCGTCTCCCTTCCGATGTACGCGTTCCCAGAGGATGCGATCCGCACGTTTTGGCGACTCTTCCGCGAGGCCCTGATGTCCGAGGATGTGGCCGTCGAGCTTCGATTGACGGAGCCGGCCGACCTCCTCGCGCACTGGTTCGAGCCTGATCTTCTACTCAGCCAGACTTGCGGCTATCCCCTGTTGCACGCGCTCAAGCACCGGGTCCGGCTCGTGGCGACGCCCTGCTATTCCGCGCCCGGCTGCCAGGGCGCACTCTACTCCAGCGTCTGGATCGTCCGCGACGACGATGCCGCGGAGACGCTGGAGGATCTTCGCGGACGCCGGGCCGCGTTCAACGCGCGAGACTCGCAATCGGGCTACAACGCGCTTCGTCACGCGGTCGCGCCGCTCTCGCTGCACGGCCGATTCTTCGGCGAGACCATCGAGACGGGCGCGCATCGGCTGTCCATGGAGAGCGTGCAGCGTGGCGACGCCGACGTCGCGGCCATCGACTGCGTCACCTTCGCACTTGCGCAGGATGCGGGACGGACCGGCGGGCTGCGCGTCCTCGGCCGGTCGCAGGCGGTGCCGAGCCTTCCCTTCATCACAAGCCTTCAGACGACGGACGTGGAACTGGCTTCGCTGCGGCGCGCACTGGAGAAAGTGGGGCAGATGGACGGCGTGGCTCCAGCGCTCAAAGCTATGCGCCTCACAGGCTTCGTGACCCTGAAAACTTCGGACTACGCGCCCATCGCGGCGATGGAAGCCAGCGCCATCGCTGCCGGCTACCCTGTCCTCGCCTGACGAGCAGTATCGGGCGAGCGAGGCGAACCGACCCTAAATCGGCACATTCCCGACAAAAGCAGATCGTTTGCCAGCCAAAAACGAAACGCTTAACTCTCTACCGATGCAGTAGACTGAGTTAGATTTTTCGGGATCGACAGGGGATCCCGATGGCGAGAGCGAAGCGACATCCAGCAGCAGAGTGGCCGACCATCGGTCTTGCCGTCGTCATCCACGGAGCATGGCTTGCCATCACCTTCTTCTGGCAGAGCATTCCCGTGCCGATCCTGGCACTCGCGGGCGGCTGGCTCGTCGCCTGGCACGGCTCGCTCCAGCACGAGGTCCTGCACGGACACCCGACGCGGTCGCGCCGTTTGAACGATCTCGTCGGCTCCGTCCCGCTGGGGCTCTGGCTGCCCTACCCGATCTACCGGGCCAGCCATCTGCGCCATCACAACGACGAAGCGCTGACGGACCCGATCGACGATCCGGAGTCGGCCTATCTCACCGCAGAGGCCTGGGGGCGGCTCGGAGCCGTCGGCCGCTGTCTGGCGGATTTCAACAACACGCTGGCGGGGAGGCTGACGCTGGGGCCACTGGTGATGATCAGCGGGTTCCTCTGGCAGGAGGCGTCGCGTCTTCTTCACGGCGATACGAGCCATCTGCGTGTCTGGCTCCTTCATCTGGCGGCGGTCGGCCTGCTTCTGTCCTGGGTGGTCATCGTCTGCGGCATGCCGGCTAGCCTCTATCTCGTAGCCTTCGTCTATGCCGGCGCCGCCTTCACGCGGCTGCGCTCCTTCGCCGAGCATCGCTCCGCGGACGAACGGGACGAGCGCACCGCCATCGTTGAGCAGGCGGGCGTCTTCGGGCTGCTGTTTCTCAACAACAACTTGCACGTCCTGCACCACAAGCGTCCCCGGCTCCCATGGTACCGGCTGCCAGCGACGTACCGCGAGGAGCGCGAGGCGCTGATCCGCACCAATGGCGGTCTCGTCTATGCCGGCTACGGGGACGTCGCGCGCCGCTTCCTGTTCCGGCGCCACGATACGCCGCTGCATCCCACGCAGCAGGCGCTCTACCCCGGCCGATCCGCAGAAGCCGAGCCATCGGTCCGGCTGCCGGACGGAATTTCAGCTCTCTGCTTCGTCCGAGCCCGCCTCGCCTGACAGGGGCGACGTCTGCCGCCTGCCTTTCCCGCAACCCTCCAGACCCGAACAAAGGATAGACCCATGAGAAGCCTCTCGACCCTCCTTCCCGCCGCCAGTGTCGCGCTCGCCTTCTCGTCCACCTCGGCGCTCGCCCTCGATCCTGCCGAGGGACCGCTGGTCAGCACCGCGTGGCTCGAGAAAAACCTCGGCGATCCAGAGCTTCGCCTGATCGAGGTGTCGGTCGAGCCCGGCGTCTTCGAGCGTGGCCATATCGAGGGCGCGCAGAACGTCGTTTGGCACACCGACCTCGTCGATACCGTCACGCGCGACATCGCATCTCGGGAGGATTTCGAGGCGCTGGTGCAACGGCTCGGCATCGACGACAAAAAGACCGTCGTCCTCTACGGCGACAACAACAACTGGTTCGCCGCCTGGGGCGCCTGGGTGTTCGACACCTACGGCATCGAGGTGAAGCTGCTCGACGGCGGGCGCAAGAAGTGGGAGGCGGAGAACCTGCCGCTCTCGACCCGCGCCGAGACGGTCGAAGTCTCCGCGATCACGCTGTCCGAACGCGACGAGAGCCTGCGTGCCCGCCTTCCCGACGTCCTCGCCGCCGTCGAGGGCAAGACCGACGCCGCCATCGTCGACATCCGCTCGAAGGACGAGTTCTCCGGCAAGATCTTCGCCCCGGAAGGCTCGCAGGAACTCAGCGTTCGCGCCGGTCATGTCCCGAATGCGATCAACGTCCCCTGGGGAACCGCCGTCGCCGAGGACGGCACGTTCAAGCCGGCGGATGAGCTGAAGGCGATCTATGCGGAAAAGGGCATCGACGGGTCGAAGCCCGTCATCGTCTACTGCCGGATCGGCGAGCGCTCCAGCCACACTTGGTTCCTCCTGACGAAGATCCTCGGCTACGACGTCAGGAACTACGACGGGTCCTGGACCGAATATGGCAACTCGGTCGGCTCGCCCATCGTGAACGTCTCGAATACGGTCTGGACCGGCAAGTAGGAGTATCGGACGACAGGGAAGCGCAACGGCCGGCCGGCAGGATGCCTGCCCTTCGTGCCGCCAGTCCAAGGGAGCGCACGAGGCCATGACCGACCGGTTCGAGCGTGACGTCGGAACGTCTCAAACCTTGGCGGCTACCCCGTTTCCCACCTCTCCCATCCCGCGCGCAGCCTCCTTGTCCTCAAAGCGTCGCCGACAGCCGATCGGGCGGCCCAGACGGCACGCCGCGTTCTCCTCTTTCGTTGCCCTCGGCATCCTCGTGATTCTCGTCGCGGCCGCGCTCGTTCTTTCGGCCGAGGGCAAGGCACCGCTGTCGCTGTCGCTCGTCTTCGGATCAGCCTTCGGCCTCGTCTTGCAACGCTCGCGCTTCTGCTTCTACTGCGCCATCCGCGAATGGCTGGAGGAGCGCGAGCCGGGAGGCATCCTCGGGCTGATCACCGCGGCGGGCGTCGGGTCCGTCGGTTATGCCCTCGTCTTCGGCGCGTGGATGCCCGACCCTTCGACCGGGCGGCTTCCGCCCGACGCCTTCATCGGCCCCCTTTCCTGGACCCTCGTCCTCGGCGGCCTTGCGTTCGGGGCCGGAATGGCGATCTCGGGCTCCTGCATCTCGGCCCATCTCTACCGTCTCGGCGAGGGATCGCCGACCGCCCCCTTCGCCCTCCTCGGCACACTGATCGGGTTCGGCCTCGGCTTTGCAAGCTGGAATGCGCTCTACCTTGCCGAGGTCGCTGAAGCCCCGACCCTCTGGCTGCCGGCGCTGGCGGGCTATGCCGGCTTTCTTGGCTTGACGCTGCTCGCTCTTCTGGCACTCGCCTGGGCGCCGCTCTTGTGGAGCATGAGAAGCGCATCGCCCGCCAACGCGGATGCGGCCCCTCATGCCGTTTCGGCGCTGGCGCCGCTTCGCGCCGCCTTCTTCGGCCGCTGGCCGGGCTGGATCGGCGGCGCCCCGGCATTTTCATGGCTTCGTGCGCTCGTGCAGCGCCGGGGAGATGTATGGGTCGGCGTTCCGCTACAGTGCCGAAGTGGTGCCGCGGCTGTGGTTCACCCGGCAGACCGCGGATTGCCGGATATTCCACAATGTGTCGGTGGTTGCGATCATTGAGACGATCCTGTCGGAGAACGGCATCACCA
>JACMIV010000291.1 GCA_014380965.1 Rhizobiaceae bacterium
ACGGCTTTTCGGCCGCCGAACTCACAGGCGAGGAGAATGCCGACGAGATCCGGATGGGAGCGGACGGCAGGCCGGAATTCCTGTCGAACCATGCCGGCGGCATTCTCGGCGGCATCTCGACGGGCCAGCCGATCGTCGCGCGCTTCGCCGTGAAGCCGACCTCCTCGATCCTGACCACCCGCCGCTCGATAGACGCGGACGGGCAGGAGGTGGACGTGATGACCAAGGGGAGGCACGACCCCTGCGTCGGCATCCGCGCGGTGCCGATCGGCGAAGCCATGATCGCCTGCGCGCTCGCCGACCATTTCCTGCGCCATCGCGGCCAGACCGGGCGCGGCTGACGAACCGGTGCCGTTTCGAGTAACGTCTCCTTCCGCAACGCGAGCTCGGTTTTCCATGACGACGCGCCTCTATCACCACCCGGTCTTTGCGGAGCACCTGACCGGCCCCGGACATCCCGAAAGGCCCGAACGCATGCGCGCCGTCGCAGCCGCGCTCGAGGCGGAGGCGTTCCAGCATCTCGACCGTCAGGAGGCCGTCGAAGGATCTGTCGAGGCGATCTATCGCTGCCATCCCGAGCAGCACGTCCGGCGCATTGCCAAAGCCATTCCGGACGAGGGAATGGCGCGGATCGACGGCGACACCGTCGTCAGCCCGAAGAGCTTCTCGGCGGCCTTCCACGCGGTGGGCGCGGCCTGTGCGGCGGTGGACGACGTGGTGGCCGGCACCGTCGCCAACGCCTTCGTCGCCGCCCGCCCGCCCGGCCATCATGCCGAGCGCGAGACGGCAATGGGCTTTTGCCTGTTCAATACCGCGGCCATCGCGGCGCGCCACGCGCAGGCAATCCACGGGCTCGAACGCGTCGCGATCGTCGACTGGGATGTTCACCACGGCAACGGGACGCAGGACATCTTCCAATCGGACCGCAGCGTCTTCTACGCCTCGACGCACCAGATGCCGCTCTATCCCGGCACGGGCGCGAAGGACGAGACCGGCGAGGGCAACATCTGCAACGCGCCCTTGCGGGCGGGCGACGGCGGCGACGAGTTCCGCGAGGCCTTCACGAGCCGCATCCTCCCCGCACTCGACGCGTTTGGGCCTGACCTCGTCATCATTTCGGCGGGCTTCGATGCCCATCATCGCGACCCGCTGGCCAATCTTCAACTGGTCGAAGACGACTTCGACTGGGCGACGGGCCGACTGATGGATATGGCGGACAGGCACTGCGGCGGCAGGCTCGTCAGCCTCCTGGAGGGCGGCTACGACCTCAAGGGCCTGTCGACCTCGGTCGCGGTTCATGTGAAGCGTTTGATGATCGGCTAACATCTGCGAAGGGACGGTCGGACGGCTCCTGCGAAAGCCGAGCGAACGACCAAGCCGACGGACAGAAAGAGAAGCATGGCCTCCGACACCGACATCGCCCTTCCGGCGGACGATTCCGACATTAAGCGCATGAGCTTCGAGGAGGCGCTCGCAGCGCTGGAGCGGATCGTCTCCGACCTCGAACGCGGCGAGGTGCCGCTCGACGTGTCGATCCGCATCTACGACCGCGGCGAGAAGCTGAAGAACCACTGCGAGCGGCTCCTCTCCTCGGCCGAAGACAAGGTCGAGAAGATCAAGCTCTCGCGCGCTGGCAAGGCGACGGGGACCGAGCCGCTGGATCCGGCGTGAGACAACAATGATATCCTCCGGTAGAACGGCGAAAGTGCTCCGATGCACGACGCAGGAAGCGAGAGACCACGCAGGCGAGCAGTCCACCGTCACGCTTCCCGATAATCCCGCAGAGATGGTGCAGGCGAAGGTCGCATCATCGGACGATCAAGCGAAAGCGTCCGGACATTCTCCGGGTGCTCTTCCATGGCGAATGCGCCATAAATGTCCCTCCAGGGGGCGGACGCCCGTTGGCCGAATTGAGACGCCGGCTTGGTGACGGCGCTGGGGCGTCACGTCGACCAGCGACACGTTCAGCCGACCTGCTGCATGAAAGGAGTGCATTCCGTGTCAGCCGCATCCAATACCCCCCTCCTCGACCGCATCGAGACGCCCGCCGATCTCAGACGCATGAAGGAGAGCGACCTGCGCCAGGTCGCGGACGAACTGCGGACCGATCTCATCGACGCGGTGTCGCGCACGGGCGGGCATCTCGGCGCGGGTCTCGGCGTCGTCGAGCTTACCGTCGCGCTCCACTACGTCTTCGACACGCCCGCCGACCGCATCATCTGGGACGTCGGCCATCAGGCCTATCCGCACAAGATCCTCACCGGTCGCCGCGAGCGGATGCGGACGGTGCGGCAGGAGGGCGGGCTGTCGGGGTTCGCCAAGCGCACCGAGAGCGCGTTCGACCCATTCGGGGCCGGCCACTCCTCGACCTCGATCTCCGCCGGGCTCGGGATGGCGGTCGCGCGGGATCTATCGGGCGGCAGCAACAACGTCGTCGCCGTCATCGGCGACGGCGCGATGTCGGCCGGAATGGCCTATGAGGCCATGAACAATGCCGGCGCGCTCGATGCCCGCCTCATCGTGATCCTCAACGACAACGACATGTCGATCGCGCCGCCCGGAGGGGGAATGAGCGCCTATCTCGCCCGCCTCGTCTCCGGCAAGACCTATCGCGGCCTGCGCGAGCGGGCAAAGACGCTGTCGAAGATCCTGCCCGGCTTCATGCGGGAGGGGGCGCGCAAGACCGAGGAATACACCCGCGGCTTCTTCACCGGCGGCACGATGTTCGAGGAGCTCGGCTTCTACTATGTCGGACCGATC
>JACMIV010000039.1 GCA_014380965.1 Rhizobiaceae bacterium
CCGCCCCCGGCGGGCGCTGCTCCCGGTGCCGTCGCGCCCGTCCTGAACGCATCTGCCGCGCCCGTCACCCGCGAAGGGCTCGTCGGAGCCTGGAAGGTCTCCTCCGGCGGCGGCAACTGCCAGATCTTCATGGCGCTGACCAAATGGACGGGCGGTTACCGCGCCGCCTCGCGCGGCTGCCCCGGGCAAGTCGCCGACGTGTCCGCCTGGGACGTGGCGGGAAGTCAGGTCGTCCTGAAGGATTCCGGCGGCTCGACGGTTGCGAGCCTCTCGAACTCGGGCGGCACGCGCTACGACGGGCAGACGACCGGCGGTCAGGCGATCAGTCTCTATCGGTAGCCGCCGGCGAAAGGCCCGAAGAGGCCGGCCCCGCGCGCCCATGCGGTGTTCGAATGGCGTTTGACATCCGGCGAGCCGACGAGGGCGATATTCCCTTCGTGATGGCGACCGAACGCGGCGAGGGCTTTGCGGCCGTCGTCGGCCGCTGGGACGAAGCGCGCCATCGCGCGGCACTTGCCGACGGAGAGCACGCTTACTTCATCGGCCGAAAGGACGGTCGTCCGCGCGGCTTCGTCATCTTCCGCAGCTGGAATTCTTCGGAGCGGGTCTGCCTTCTCAAACGCATCGCCGTGGACCGGCCGGGTGAGGGCGACGGCCGCCTGCTCCTGCGCGCGGCCGTCGGAGCCGCCTTCGGGGAAACCGATGTCCATCGCCTGTGGCTCGGCGTCTTTCCCGACAACGCGCGCGCCCGCCGGGCCTATGAGGCCTGCGGATTCCAGGCCGAAGGAACGGCGCGGGGGAGCGCCTTCTTCGACGGCCGGCACCGCGACGAACTCGTGATGTCGCTGCTGCGGCATGAGTGGCTGGCGACGCGTTCCGAGCACCCCGACGCCAGCGGAAATTCGCCATGAAGAAATTCGCCGATCCCGAACGCGTGCGCCATCGGCCCGGCCCCGTCCGCGCGAGCCTCGACCATCTCGTCGTCACCCGCGAGATCGAGCCCGATCCCGCGCAGCGGGCGCTGGCCGACCGGCTGGACCGCCTCGACCGCGAACTCTCGGCGACGCAGCTCGCGTCGAAGTCCAGCGCGCTCGGCTGGCTCTTCGGCAAGGCGAGGGCGCCAGAACCCGTGAAGGGCGTCTACATCCACGGCGAGGTTGGCCGCGGCAAGACGATGATCATGGACATGTTCTTTCGCACCGCTTCGGTCGTCCCGAAGCGTCGGATTCATTTCCATGCCTTCATGGCGGAAGCGCACGAGCGGATCGGCGCCCATCGCGACGCCGTGCGCGACGGAACGGCCAAGGGGGACGACCCGATGCCGCCGGTGGCCGAGGCGCTTGCCAAGAGCGCGAGGCTTCTTTGCTTCGACGAGTTCTCGGTGACGGACGTCGCCGACGCGCTCATTCTCTCGCGGCTCTTCAAGGCGATGTTCCAAGAGGGGGTGGTGCTGGTCGCAACCTCGAACGTCGCGCCCGACGATCTCTACCGCAACGGGCTGAACCGCGGCCTCTTTCTTCCTTTCCTGGAGGATCTGAAGCGCCATGCGGACATCGTGCGCCTCGATGCGGCCGAGGACTACCGCCTCGCTTCGATCGGTGAGGAGAACCTCTACGTGACGCCGCTCGGACCGGAGGCCGACAAGAGGATCGACGACGTCTGGGCGGCATTGCTGGCGGGCCAAAAGCCGGCCCCGGCCTCGCTCTCGGTCAAGGGACGCACGCTTTCCGTCCCCGTCGCGGGGAACGGCGCGGGACGCTTCAGCTTCGACGACCTCCTGAAACGTCCTCTCGGTGCGCAGGACTATCTCGCTCTCGCCAAGCGGTTCCACACGATCGTCGTCGAGCGCGTGCCCGTCATGGCCGAGGCCGAGCGCAACGAGGCCAAGCGCTTCATCATGCTGGTCGACGCGCTTTACGATTCCGGCCGGCGCATCGTCGTCTCGGCCGAAGCGCCAGCGGAAACTCTCTATCGCGGCACGAACGGGACGGAAGCCTTCGAGTTCGCGCGCACAGTCTCGCGCCTTACCGAGATGCGCTCCGCGGACTATGCCGAGGGCGCAAACGCGACCGACGTCTGAGGGGGACGAATCATACGCAAGGTGCGCCGCTCATCCGCTTTGCCGGGTTGAGGGTCGCAACGGGCGCAGGTGCGCTATCGATCGATCGAGAAACTCCATGAAATTTTTGGATGCGGCCCGGTCTGGCGTTTCGCATTGATCCATTTGGAGAAACACTCTTCCGTTTACGTCAATGCACCTTAGTCTAACCGTTTGAAAACGCTATACTGCGATGCACGCAGTTGAAACTTCCCATGCTGGGCTTTAAGCCCACGGCCAAGGTTGGGCATTGCTGGAAGGATGACTGCGCGCATGTCACGCGGGGCACCCGAGCCTTGCATGCTCCGTCGCGGCAGCCGTCGTTCGAAACAGCTCGGGCGCAGCGGCACTCGAACCGACGCACAGGCAGACTGGACGAGCGGGCGCATTGGCCTCGGGCTCGCCCACAGCAGGGACGAAAAGAAGGACATCATGGCCCGCAACAAGATCGCCCTCATCGGCTCCGGAATGATCGGCGGCACGCTCGCCCATCTCGCCTCGCTCAAGGAACTCGGCGACATCGTGATGTTCGACATCGCGGAAGGCATGCCGCAGGGCAAGGCGCTCGACATCGCGCAGTCCGGCCCGGTCGAGGGCTTCGACGCCAAGCTGTCCGGCGTCAACGACTATGCCGGTATCGCGGGCGCGGACGTCTGCATCGTCACTGCGGGCGTCCCGAGGAAGCCCGGCATGAGCCGCGACGATCTCCTCGGCATCAATCTGAAGGTGATGGAGCAGGTCGGCGCGGGCATCGCCAAATACGCCCCCGACGCCTTCGTCATCTGCATCACCAACCCGCTCGACGCGATGGTCTGGGCGCTGCAGAAGTTCTCCGGCCTGCCGAAGGAGAAGGTCGTCGGCATGGCCGGCGTCCTCGATTCCGGGCGCTTCCGGACGTTCCTCGCCACCGAATTCGACGTTTCGGTCGAGGACGTGACCGCCTTCGTGCTCGGCGGCCACGG
>JACMIV010000292.1 GCA_014380965.1 Rhizobiaceae bacterium
AGGGCAGCGCAGTTCTCCTGGCCCAAGCCGATCCGGCGGACGCTGCGGGCGCTGCCGGTGCAGCACCGGCCAGCACGGCGATTTCGCCGGAAGACTATGCCCGGCGTGTGCAGGAGCTCACGGCCGGGACTCAGGAAGAGCAGCTCGGCTGGCTGGCGACTGCCGGCAAGCATTTCATCGGCGTTTTCCAGAAGGGCGGCGAGGTCTTCCTCGGCTTCGTCACCGGCATCATCCCGACCCTCGTCGTCCTGATGACCGCCTTCTACGCCGTCACCGGCCTCATCGGCGAGGAACGGGTGCATGGCGTGGCAAGGGCTGCCGGCAGGATCGCCCTGACGCGCTATACCGTGCTGCCGGTCTTATCGGTGTTCTTCCTGACGAACCCCATGGCCTACACCTTCGGGACATTCCTCGAAGAGAAGCACAAGCCGGCCTTCTACGACTCCGCGGTTTCATTCGTGCACCCGATCCTCGGCCTCTTCCCGCATGCCAATCCGGGTGAGTATTTCGTGTGGGGCGGCGTCCTTGTCGCGTTGCTCGAACTCGAGCGCAACGGCACGCTGCCGGCCGGCTACCATATCAATCTCGCCATCTACTACTTCATCGTCGGCGTCGTCGTGATCCTCCTGAAGGGCATCGTCACCGAACGGATCACCGCCATGATCGCACGCCGCGAAGGCGTCACGCTCTAAACCCGGGCTCGAGGAGGTTTTCCATGACGAAGCATTTCAAGCCCGTGCGCGTGTCGCAGGGCAAGGGCGGATGGGGCGGACCGCTGGTGATCCAGCCGACACCCGAGCGCGACAAGATCGTCGCCGTGACTGGCGGCGGCATCCCGCCGGTCGCCCTGCGGCTTGCCGAACTGACGGGCGCGACCGTCGTCGACGGCTTCCGCAACCCGCCGCTCGAAAGCGAGATCGCGGCGGTTGTCGTCGATTGCGGCGGCACCGCGCGCTGCGGCGTCTATCCGCGCAAACGCATCCCGACGATCAACCTGACGCCCGTCGGCCAGTCCGGTCCGCTCGCCCAGTTCATAACCGAGGACATCTACGTCTCTGGGGTGACGGTCGCGGACATGGCGCCGGCCGACGGATCGGCACCGGCGACGGTGGCGGGCACGTCCGCCATCGGCGCAAGGCCCGCTGCGGCCGCCTTTTCCTCTCCCGCCGAGGCCGCGGCGGCGATGGGCGCATCGCAGCCCATGGGGCAAAATGTCGGCGGTCTCGTCGGCGCGATCACCTCCGTCGGCCGCGTCATGGGCAAGGCGGTCGGCATCTTCTTCAACGCCGGCCGGCGCACGATCGACACGGTCATCCGCAACGTCCTGCCCTTCATGGCCTTTGTGACCATGCTGATCGGCGTCATCCTCTATACCGGCATCGGCGATCTCCTCGCCGCGCCGATGGGACCGCTCGCCAACAACATCTTCGGCCTCCTGGTCCTGTCCGCGATCTGCGGCCTGCCGTTCCTGTCGCCCATCCTCGGACCCGGCGCCGTCATCGCCCAGGTCATCGGCGTCGCCATCATCGGACCGCAGATCGCCAACGGGACAATCGCGCCGGCGATGGCCCTGCCGGCGCTGTTTGCCTACAACACGCAGGTCGGCTGCGACTTCGTGCCGGTCGGCCTCGCGCTCGGCGAAGCCAAACCGAAGACGATCGAGATCGGCGTTCCCGCCGTTCTCCTCAGCCGCCAGATCATGGGCCCGGTCTCGGTGCTCATCGCCTGGGGCGCGAGCTTCCTGCTCTGATCCTGCCGCGGCCCTTGCGGCCGCGACCCCTCCATGGCGTCGCCCGGAGACCGGACGCCGCGACTGTTCCCGAGTATCGGAGACCGACATGACCATCCTCCTGCGCACGACCGTGACCGAAATCGGACCCGATGCCCCCGACCTCCTGGAAGGCGGCGTCCTCATCCTCTTCGCCGACGGCGCCCCGCCGGAGCTTGCGGAAATCTCCGTCCTGCACCGGGTCGAGGAAGGTCCGTCAGACGAAGGCCCGCGGGTCGGCGCCGAACTCCGGATCGGCGACGTCACGAGCATCCTCACCGGCATCGGCGGGCTCTCATGGGCGAAGATTCGCGAGATCGGCCATGTCGTCGTGAACTTCAACGGGGAGGACGTCCCCGAGCGTCCGGGCGAGCTTTGCGCGTCCGAGGTCAACACCGCGGCTCTCATCGCCGGACTGAAGCCGGGTTCCGAGATCGTCATCTCGGCTTAAGCTCCTGCGGATCGCCCGCACCATGCCGACTGGACAATGCCGACTGGACAATCGCGGGGGCCTTCCCGTCGCGACGCAGGAAGGAAGCACATGCATTGCGAGCGCAAGGTCACCGTCATGGTCCGCGACGGGCTGCATGCCCGCCCGGCCACCCAGTTCGTCAAGCTCGCCAAGCGCTTCGGCGCCGAGATCGAGGTCGAGCGAAAGGGCCGCAGCGCCAATGCCAAGAGCTCGGTCAAGCTGATGCTGCTCGGCATCAAGGAGAGCGACGAGATCACGCTGCGCGCCGATGGAGAGGACGCCGAGACCGCCATCCACGAACTGTCCGCTTTCGTCGTGTCGCCCGATGCAGGGCTCGGCCACGCGCAGGACGCAGGCTCGGCCCAGCCTGATGAAGCGGCGTTGGTTGCGGCACCGCTTGCGCAGATCTCGCAGCCCGTGGCGCTCGGCGAGGGCAAACTCTTCGGCATCCCGGCCAGCGTCGGAACGGCGATCGGTCCCGCCTTCGCATTCTTTCCGCGCGAGCCCGACGTCACGCTGCGCCGCATCGCCGAGCACGAAATCCTCTTCGAGATCGCCGCGTTCCGCTCCGCCGTAAGGACGGTGACCGACGATCTGTCGCGCCGGCGCGCCGATGCCGCACTCGGCGAGGAGGACAGGGCGATCCTAGACGCGCTGATCGACGTCGCCAGGGACGAGGAGTTCAACGCTTCGGCGGAAGGGTTGATCCGGGCGGGAACGGACGCCGTCGGCGCGGCGATGAGCGCCGGACGCGAGCTCTCCGACGCCTTTGCGGCGACCGAGGACGCCTATCTCTCGGCGCGCGCGGAGGACATGCGCTCGATGACGAGGGCGATCGTGCTGGCCCTCACCGGGACGATCCAGCCGACGCTCGCGGACATGGCGCCCGGCGCGATCGTCCTTGCCGAGGAGATCGGCGCCTTCGATCTCGCCAAGGCGAACCTGTCGGCCATCGGCGCCATTGTCTGCCTCAAAGGCACGGTCAACTCGCATGTCGCGATCATGGCGCGGGCGCACGCGATTCCCCTCGTCGTCGGCCTGCGTGGCGACGAAGCTAAACTGGCGGCGGCGAGCCTCGTCGGCGTCGACGGGGGAGCGGGAACCGTCCAGCTCGATCCGGACGATGCGGCACGGGCCACGATCGAGGTGAAGATCGCTGCCGAGCGACAGGAACGGGAGGGCCTCGCGGTTTTCCATGCCGTCGCGCCCGAGACGCGCGGAGGACGCAAGGTCACGGTCGCCGCCAATCTCGGAACGCTTGCCGAGATCGAGCCGGCGCTGGCCGCTGGCGCGATGGGCGTCGGCCTCCTGCGGACCGAGTTCCTCTTCATGCAGCGCAAGTCGCTGCCGACCGAGGACGAGCAGGCCGAGACCTACGCCGCCTTCGCCAAGGCCTTCGCGCCGCACGCGGTCATCGTGCGAACGCTCGATGTCGGTGGCGACAAGCCGGTGTCCGGCGTCGTCTTTCCCAAGGAGGAAAACCCCTTTCTCGGCTGGCGGGGCGTGCGCATGTGCCTTGAACGGCTCGACATCTTCAAGCCGCAGCTGAAGGCTCTCCTGCGGGCGGCGACGACCGGCAATCTCAAGGTGATGGTGCCGATGATCGTCGACGTCGAGGAGATCCGGCAGGTCCGCGCGCTCATCGCCGAGTGCAAGGCGGAACTTCGCGCGGCGGGCTTAGCGCAGGCCGATTTCGACCTCGGGATCATGATGGAAACTCCGGCGGCGGCTCTTCTCGCCGAGGAACTGGCGCGCGAGGTCGCCTTCTTCTCGATCGGCACCAACGACCTCACGCAATACGTCATGGCCGCAGACCGGCTGAACCCGAGCGTCGCCAAGCTCAACCGGCCCGACCATCCCGCCGTCATGAAGGCGATCGCGATGATCTGCGAGGGCGCCGCCAAGGCCGGCATCTGGGTCGGGGTGTGCGGAGAGGCGGCAGCGGACCCGAACCTCATCCCCCGCTTCGTCGCCATGGGTGTCAGCGAACTCTCGATGAGCCCGGGATCGATCCTGAAGGCCAAGAAATGCGTGACGGACATCTGACGAGAATACCGGCACCGTCGCGATCGCGATGGACCGAGACGAACTTGCAGAGACGCTCGCGCTCTACCACCTTCTTTCTGCTCCCGATATGATGGCGGCTGCAACGGTGGACGAGGAGGTGCGAGCCATGCGCAAGGATGCGCCCTGGAACCCGAAAGGCCCTTTTTTGAAACGCGCGCCCCGCATCGTAGGGGAAATCGGCGCGCTGATCGAGGAAGGCGAGACCGTCGTGAAGGACGGGTTGCGCGGTGCTCGGCACGTCTTTCGTCAAGGTGCGCTGCGCGGTGCTTCGGGTGATCCCGTATCGCGTCGCATCACGAATGTCGCGCGCACGATGGACGGCGTCCTGACGCGAGCCGAGCAGGTGGCGCGCTCCGTCATGCGCCCGGGAGCTTCCCCGCGCAGCCCGGCATCGCTCCTGGTTCGATTTCCCGATCTCCTTCGTGAGAACGAGGCGGACCTTCGCCAGGGTCTCATCGAAACCGAGTACCAGCTTGCGAAGGCCGTCCTCGTTCAGTGGGGCGCCGAGGACGCGCTGATCCTCGAGCAGGCGATCCGGAGCGGCGCGCAGCGGTTCGTTTCGGAGGAGCGCGCGCTTCTCGACGCGGCTCAAAACGCAATTCGCGAGGGCGATGCCGAAGCGCGGATGGGGGCGATCTGCGACGTGGCGGCATCCATCGCGTTGATCCTCGCCGAGGAAGAGCCCGTGCGTGCGCTCGGCCGCTCCGTTCAAGGGTCTGCCCGGCTCGCCGAGGGAGCCGAGCGCAGCACGCCGGCCTTCCTGCGCCACGGCGCCTCGCTGCCGACGTTTCTTGCCGTCGGCCTTGCGGTCTGCGGCTATGCCGGCCGTCGCTCGGCGTCCAGCGCGGCGGAGGATTTCGTACCGAGCGCGGCCGCGATCGTCGAAGGACGGTTCGAGCGTCTGTCGCAATGCAGAACGGCCTTCGAGCTTTCGGCAGCCTACCGGATGCTCGTTCCCGCCATGCCGTGACATCGGGATTCGCGCGTGGAATAGGTCTGCTTCAGCCCGAAGTCCTGAAGCCTCTCGGGCTGACATCTTCCGCCTGCTTCAGTCCGTCGGCACGTCAGCGCTATGGCTTTCGTCGAGCCGCAGCAGTTCGGCTGCGGTGACCTCGTCGGTGATCAGGACCGTCGGCTGGACCATCAGGATCGCCGCCCGCATGGCATCTACCTTTTCCGCGCCTCCAGACGTCAGGATCCGGTGCGGAGTGCCCCGGATCTGGTCGATGCCGACGCCCATCACCCGTTCGTTCAAGGGGTGATCGATCATCCGGCCGGCGGAATCGTAGAATGAATAGAGAAGATCGCCTGCCGCGCCGCTTTCGATCAGCGAGCGGCGATCTTCCTCCGAGAAATAGCCGAAGAGGTAGGAGGTCGAGCTGCGCGATATCCCGCCTACGCTGAACAGCACGGCGTCGAGCGCATTTGCCATCTCGAAGACGGGACCGATGCCGCAACGCTCGATCAGCGCGCGTTTCGTCTCCAGGCTGTCCACCAGAGCGGGCGCGGCGATGAGGTAGCAATCCGCCTGGAACAGCCGCGAGAACTGCCAGGCGAACTCCGCCGGATTGTATTGACGCACCGCCGAAATGCCGCCCAGCATCGAGACGATTGCCAGGCCTGGCACGGGCTTTTCGTCAACGAAGTCGAGCGTGTTCAGCAGCGTCCGGCCCCAGCCGACGCCGAGGCGCATGTTGGGTTTGACGAAATCGGAGATGAACTGTCCCGTCGCCGCGCCGATCGCCGCCGTCGGATCGGCGTCCTCGGCCGAGAGCGGGGCGACGACCGCTTCCTTGAGACCGTACGCCTTCTCCAGCCCGCGTTCGAGACGTGGCAGGTCGGCCACGCTTCGGCTGAGCGATATCTTCACCTCGTGAAGCGCGCGCGAATCTGCGAGCAGCCGGACGACCGTGATACGGCCGATCCCAAGCGTCTCCGCGATGGCGTTCTGCGTCATCTCCTCGACGTAGTACATCCAGGCGGCCCGAAGCCTCAGCCGCGCCGAACGCCGTCCTGTCGCCTCGGGGCGCTCCTTCGAGAGGACGCCGTTCCGTTCGCCGACCGCCTGCTTCTTCCTGCCGTCCAAACCGATGTCCTTCTCGAGTCCTGCTCGCGCCGATCGAACGGCACCGGGGTGCCGGAGGCTGATCGGGTTCGAGTCCTACGCGTCGATCCTCCTTGTCTCAAGCTTTCCGTCCGTAGCCTTTTGGTGGACGTGCCAGTGCAGGATGACCTGGCGTCGCGCTGCATGGGGCCGGGTCACCGTCCTCAGATCTTGCGTCTGGACGAAAAGAGCGCAAAAGGCGGCGCCGAAATCGTTCCGGCGCCGCCTTTTCGTCGTTCGAAGTGGGTTCGGACGGCCGGCCTGCCGCTTTACGCTGCGCGTTCGAGCAACCTTCCGAGCACCTCGGCCTCGATCGCGCCGAACTCCGCCGTGCCGCGTTGGCGCGGGCGGCCGAGCGGCACCCTCCGGTCGAGCGCGATGCGGCCATCCTCGATGAGGACGATGCGGTCGGCGAGGGTGACGGCTTCCGAGACGTCGTGCGTGACGAGGACGGCAGTGAAGCCCTGGTCGCGCCAGACGCGCTCCAGGAAACGCTGCATGTCGATGCGCGTCAGGGCGTCGAGCGCGCCGAGCGGTTCGTCGAGGGCGAGGAAGCGGGGATGGCTGACGAGGGCTCTTGCGAGCGCCACGCGCTGGCGCTGGCCGCC
>JACMIV010000293.1 GCA_014380965.1 Rhizobiaceae bacterium
CCCGGCCGCTCCCGCTGCAGCGCCTGCGCCGACCCAAGTGGCCGCCGCGGGAGATCCGAAGGCCGGCGCCACCGCATTCCGAAAGTGTCAGGCCTGCCATGCGGTCGGCCCGGGTGCCAAGAACAAGATCGGCCCCGAGCTGAACGGGATCGTCGGCGAAGCGACCGCGGCCGTCGAAGGCTACACCTTCTCGCCTGCCCTCAAGGAGTACGCCGCGGCGAACCCGGTCTGGGACGAGGCGAAGCTGACGGCGTGGCTGGAGAACCCCAAGGGCGTCGTCGCCGGCACCAAGATGGCCTTCCCAGGCATCAAGAAGCCGGACGAGATCGCCAACATCATCTCCTATCTCAAGACCTTCGACGAAGCCGGCGCGACGGTGGCCCCGGCCAACTGATCGACGGCCCTCGCCACCGGTCGTTCGCCACCGGGATGAAGTGAGAAGGCCTCGGCGTTAGCGCCGGGGCCTTCTTCGTTGGGGTCTTCTCAGTTGAGGTCGACCGATCCATCAGCGTATGAGGCCCGGCCGATTGCATCATTGTGACCCAGTAGGCGTCGCCTGTCCCCGTTTTCACTTGTGGACCCGGTCGGCCCGTGAAAAACTTCGGGATGCAAAGGGGCGCCGCCCCTGTTCCCCACGCCCGGCGATGCGCCGGAAAGGCGACGCGCGACGGTCTTTTTCCGTCGAACGAAGCTCACAAACCGGCGAGAGGCTGCGAGGCAGTCTCCGCAAGGATACGGGGGCCGCTTCACGAGACCGGAGGTCCCATTGCCGCTGATCCTGCCGCTGAGATCGCAGCCGACGTCGAATGCCGCTCGCGCTCTCGTCCTTGCCGGCCTGATCGGCCTCTTGCCGCTCCTTCCTGCCACCGCTCAGGAAACCGCCCCTGCTACGACCGCGGCGCAGGATAGCGCCGAGGCAGCGACCAATGCCTCTCCCGTCGGTCAAGGCGAATGGAAGACCTCGTCCAGCATCATCGAGCCGTCGCGTTATCCCGCCGATTTCGCACATTACGATTACGTCAATCCGCAAGCACCGAAAGGCGGCGATCTCAACAAGGCTGCGCCCGGGACCTTCGACAGCTTCAACCCGTTTGTCGTCCGCGGCACGCCCGCTGCAGGCTTCGTGGCCTTCGGAGGCGGGCTCGCCTACGATACGCTCATGGAACAGTCGCTCGACGAGCCTGGCGTCAGCCACGGGCTCATCGCCGAGGCGATCCGTTTCCCGCCCGACTACTCCTCCGTTTCCTTCCGCCTCGACCCCGCCGCCAAATGGCACGATGGCCTGGCCATAACGCCCGAGGACGTCGTCTGGAGCTTTGAAACGCTGACCGAACTCTATCCGCTGTGGGGCAACTACTACCGGAACGTGACGAAGGCGGAGAAGACAGGCGAGCGAGAGGTGACGTTCCGTTTCGATCAGGCCAACAATCGCGAACTGCCCAACATCATGGGCGACCTCACGGTGCTGCCGAAGCACTGGTGGGAGGGCACGGATGCGAGCGGCAAGACGCGCGACATCGGCCAGCCGACGCTGGAGGTTCCGCTGGGTTCGGGCGCCTACAAGGTCGAGAGCTTCCAGCCCGGCAGCGCCATCACGTGGGCGAGGGTCGAGGACTATTGGGCGAAGGACCATCCGCTGAGGGTTGGCCGCAACAATTTCGACCGCCTCCGCTACACTTATTTTCGCGACGAGACCGCCTCGTGGGAGGCCTTCAAGAAGGGCGGGATCGACGACTACCGCGCCGAAAACCGCGCGCAGCGCTGGGCCGAGGGCTACAACTTTCCGGCCGTCGAGAGCGGCAACGTGGTCAAGTCGACCTTCACAACCCAGGGCGCCGAAGCGTTCCAGGGCTATGTGATGAACACCCGCCGCGACAAGTTCAAGGATCGCCGCGTCCGTCAGGCGCTGACGCTCGCTTTCAACTTCGCCGAGATGAACCGGACGCTGTTCTACGGCCTCTACGAGCGCACGACGTCCTATTTCGAGAACACCGAGCTTGCAGCGACGGGACTGCCCTCGCCTGCCGAACTCGCGCTGCTCGAACCCTTGCGCGGTCAGCTCCCGGAGGAGGTCTTCACCGCCGCCTTCGCGCTGCCCGACTACACGCAGCCGAATGCCGAACGGGCCTACCTGCGCGAGGCCTTCGAGCTCCTCACGGCGGCGGGCTTCGAGCGGCGCGGTGCCGATCTCGTGAATTCGGGGACGGGCGAGCCTTTGACCATCGAGTTCCTCGGAGCCGACCCGAGCTCGACGCGAATCTTCGAGCCTTTCGCAAACCAGCTTCGCCGGCTCGGTATCCGCGTGAACATCCGGATCGTCGATGCCAGCCAGTATCTGGCGCTGACGAACGACTTCGAATTCGACGTGATCACCGACAGCTTCGCGCAGTCGCTCTCGCCCGGCAATGAGCAACGCGATTTCTGGTCGAGCGCGGCCGCAGCCCAGCCCGGCAGCCGCAACTCGGCAGGCGTCGCCGATCCTGCGATCGACGCCCTGATCGAGAAGGTGATCTTCGCCAAGGACCGCGACAGCCTCGTCACGGCAACGCGGGCGCTCGACCGCGTTCTCCAATGGAGCTACTACGCAGTCCCGCAGTGGCATCTGAAGGGCGGCTGGCTCGCCTACTGGAACAAGTTCGGAATGCCTGCGAGGCAGCCGGCCTATGCCGGGCTCGACCCCTTCTCGTGGTGGGTCAAAGCGGACGCTTCGACCGCCACCCCCGCATCGGCGACACAGCCCTCCCCCGCCGTGCCCCAAGCGCAATGAGCACCGCCCTCTCCTTCCTCACGCGCAGGGGCTTCGGACAGCTCGTCTTCGCCGGCGGCGCGGCCGCCTTGATGCCGACGGTCGCGCTGGCCGAAATTCCGGCCGATACGCCGCTGCACGGGCTCTCGGCCTATGGCGATCTCAAATACGCGGCGGGCTTCGAGGCCTTCGGCTATGCCAATCCCGACGCGCCGCAGGGTGGGCGGATGAACTACGCCGTGCCGAGCTGGTTCTTCAACCAAAGCGTTCGGACCTTCGACACGCTGAACACCTTCGTCCTGCGCGGCAATGCGCCGCCGCGGATCGAAAAGCTTTACGACGCGCTGATGGTGACCTCGCTCGACGAGCCCGACAGCCTCTATTGCGCTCTGGCCGAAAGCGTCTCGATCTCGGCCGACCGCAATGCCTTCACGTTCCGGCTGCGGCCGGAGGCGACGTTCTCGACCGGCGCGCCGGTGACCGCGGCGGACGTCGCGTTCTCCTATCTCACCTTCAAGGAAAAGGGGCATCCGGCGCTAGCGGTGCTCCTCAAGATCGTCGCGGACGCCATCGCGGAGGACGAGCGCACCGTGCGGATCGTCTTTTCGGGTCGGCAGACCATGCCGGACGTGCTTCTGGCGTTGGCGATCCCGATCGTGCCGAAGGCCTTTTACGACGGTCGCGACTTCGAGACGAACGACCTCACCGAAATCCCAGGCAGCGGACGCTATAGAGTCGGGCGCATGGCCGTCGGCCAGTACATCGAATACGAGAGGCGCGAGGACTATTGGGCGAAGGACATGAACTTCGCCCGGGGGCTCGACCATTTTCAGACGATCCGCATCGACTTCTTCCGCGACCGTCAGCCGGCTTTGGAAGCCTTCAAGAAGGGCGAGATCGACTTTCGCGAGGAGTTCACGACTCGGAGCTGGGCGACGGAGTACGAGTTTCCGGCCGTCAAGGCCAAGCGCGTCATCAGGCGCGAGTTTCCGGTCGAGACGCTGCCGAAGTTCCAATGCTGGGCGTTGAACCAGCGGCGCGAGCGCTTCGCCGACGTGCGGGTGCGCCGCGCCATCAACATGTGCTTCGACTTCGAATGGACGAACGCAAACCTCCTCTTCGGACTGCGCACGCATTCCGATTCCTGCTTCGAAGGCTCCGACTTCAAGGCGACCGGCACACCTTCGCCGGAGGAGGCAGCGCTGCTCGAAACGCTGCGCGGGCAGATCCCGGACGAGGCCTTCGGCGCGGTCTGGGCTCAGCCGGTCAGCGACGGCACCGGCAACGATCGCCGTATCCTTCGCGACGCGCTCGCGCTCTTCGCCGATGCCGGCTGGACCCGCGGGGCCGGCGGCCTCGTCAATGCAAAGGGCGAGGTCTTCCGGCTCGAATTCATGATCAACGGCACCGAGCAGCAACGCGTCTACGGCAAGTTCTTCGACACGCTGCGGCTGATCGGCGTCGACGCGAGTTTCCGCCTCGTCGACGAGGCGCAGTATCAAGACCGGCAGGCCAACTACGATTTCGACATGATCCTCGCCGCCTTCGGCCTGGGTGCGACGCCGACACGCGAGAGCCTGTCGATCTTTTTCGGGAGCGCGGCGCGCGACTATCCCGGCTCCTATAACTTCCCGGGCATGGCCGATGCCGGCGTCGACGCGCTGATCGAGAGGGTCGGAACTTCCAAGACCCGCGCGGAGATGACCATCGCCATGAAATGCCTCGACCGGGTGCTTCGCGCCCGGCTCGACTGGCTGCCGAACATCACGGCCGACATGCGCCGTGTTGCATACTGGGACATGTTCGGATTCAAGGAGCCCAAGCCCGACTACGGCTTCCCCGTCGAATCGCTCTGGTGGTACGACGAGGCCAAGGCGAAGGCCATCGGTCGGGCCTGAGCGCCGGCCCGCCGACGGCAAGCGACGACCCGCAACGCGACGAGAGGTTCATGGGCGCCTACATTCTCCGCCGTTTGCTGCTGATGATCCCGACCCTCCTCGGCATCATGGCGATCTCCTTCGTCGTCATCCAGTTCGCCCCGGGCGGGCCCGTCGAGCAGGTGATCGCGACGCTCCAGGGACAGGGCGGCGGCGACCGCGTCGGCGGCGGCAATGTCGATTTCGCGCCGCAGAGCGGAGCGGAAGCCTCCGGCTATCGCGGGGCGCAGGGGCTCGATCCCGCCTTCATCAAACGGCTGGAGGAGCAGTTCGGCTTCGACAAACCGCCGCTCGAGCGCTTCGGCAAGATGATCTGGGACTACAGCCGCTTCGAGTTCGGCGAGAGCTATTTCCGCTCCGTCTCGGTGATCGACCTCATCCTCGAGAAGATGCCCGTCTCGATCTCGCTCGGCCTCTGGATCACGCTGCTCTCCTACGGCATCTCGATCCCGCTCGGCATCCGCAAGGCGCTGAAGGACGGCTCCTCCTTCGACGTATGGACCTCCGGCGTCATCATCGTCGCCTATGCCATTCCCGGCTTCCTCTTCGCCATTCTCCTCATCGTCCTCTTCGCCGGCGGCTCGTTCTACGATTGGTTTCCGCTCCGGGGCCTTGCTTCGGACAACTGGGCGCAACTCTCCTGGCCGGAGCGTATCGTCGACTACTTCTGGCACCTGACGCTGCCCTTGATAGCGCTCTCCCTTTCGGCCTTTGCGACGACGACGCTGCTGACGAAGAACTCGTTCCTCGACGAGATCCGCAAGCAATACGTCACCACCGCCCGCGCCAAGGGACTGACGGAGAACCGCATCCTCTACGGACACGTCTTCCGCAACGCCATGCTGATCATCGTCGCCGGCTTTCCCGGCGCCTTCATCTCGGCCTTCTTCGCCGGATCGCTCCGACGGAGGGTTGCCAGCGAGTCTTCTCTACGTCGACGCGCACGGGGCATAGCCAAACGCATGGTTCAAGCCGCGCGATCCATCACGCGCATTCTTGTTTAACAAGAATGTGGAGAACCGCAAAAATTTGCAGGACTAGGTAGGTACGCCCGGATCAATC
>JACMIV010000294.1 GCA_014380965.1 Rhizobiaceae bacterium
AGAAGGGCTTCATCCGCGCCCAGACCATCGCCTACAACGACTTCACGACCCTTGGCGGCGAAGTCGCGGCGAAGGAGGCCGGCAAGGCGCGCGACGAAGGCAAGGAATACGTCGTCCAGGACGGCGACATCATGATGTTCAAGTTCAACAATTGAGACACGGGCCACCGCCGGGGCACGGTTTCCGAGAGGCAGCAGAATGAGGGTCTTCGAGGATTTCCCCGTCGGCGCGACGTTCCCGCTTGGCCCATACGCCGTGACGCGAGAGGCCGTCATCGCCTTCGCGACGGAGTTCGATCCTCAGCCCTTCCATCTCGACGAGGACGCCGCCCGGGCAAACATGCTGGGCGGTCTGTCGGCCTCTGGATGGCATACCTGCGCGATGATGATGCGGATGATGTTCGATGCCTTCATCGACGGGTCGTCGTCGCAGGGATCGCCCGGCGTCGACTTCGTCAAATGGCTGCGTCCGGTGCGGCCGGGCGACGTGCTGTCGGGGACGATGACCGTCCGAGAGGCGCGCCTGTCCGCCAAGCGGCCGACTCTCGGGATCGCCAAACTGTCGAACGACCTCATCGACCAGGAGGGCCAGCCCGTCCTCGCCAGCGACTACACCATCCTGTTCCTGACACGTGATGCGGTCTCGGCCGGCGGGGGAGCGGCGGCGTGAGCTTCTGGGACGGCATTTCCATCGGCGACGTGTTCGAGATCGGGTCCCATGTCTTCACCGGCGAGGAGATCAAGCGTTTCGCGGCGAAGTTCGACCCGCAGCCGTTCCACATCGATGAGGAAGCGGCGAAGAACTCGCTGCTCGGAGGCATTTGTGCATCTGGATGGCACACGGCGGCCGTCTCGATGCGCCTCAACGTCGACTTCCAGCGGCAGATGATGGAAGCGTTCGTCGCCGCGGGCAATACGCTTCCGAAGTCGGGGCCCTCCCCCGGCATCAAGAACCTCCGCTGGCCGAAACCGGTCTATGCCGGCGACACCGTCGCCTTCACCCAGACGGTCATGGCCAAGCGCGTTTCGGCAAGCCGCCCCGGTTGGGGCGTCATGGAATTCTCGACGCTCGGTCTGAATCAGCACAGCGAGACGGTCTTCGCCTTCGAAGCGGCCGTGTTTCTGGGCACGAACTGAAAGCGTCGCGCTGAAATGTCCGCAGTCTCGCTTGGGGGTCGCACTCCCGAGGCGGCGTCGTCACTCAATGCCCGTCGAAGGTGACGAGGCTACGGACGGTGAGACCCAACTCTTCGAGGCGTGCCGCGCCACCGAGATCGGGGAGGTCGACGATGACGGACGCGCCGACGATGTCCGCGCCCAACCTGCGCAGGAGCGTCACGGCGGCCTTCGCGGTGCCTCCGGTCGCGATGAGGTCGTCGACAAGGAGCACGCGCTGCTCGGCGGCTACGGCGTCCCGGTGCATCTCGATCTCGTCGGATCCGTATTCGAGGGCATAGGAAACGCTCACCGTCTCGCGCGGCAGCTTGCCCTTCTTCCGGATCGGCACGAAGCCCGCGCCGAGCCGGTCCGCCATCGCCCCGCCGATGATGAAACCCCTCGCCTCGATTCCGGCGACGAGATCGACCTCGCCCTTGGCAAAAGGCTCGATCAGCCCGTCGATCGCCAAGCGAAAAGCGGCGGCATCGGCGAACAGGGTCGTGACGTCCCGAAAGACGATGCCGGGTTTGGGGTAGTTCGGGATGGAAAGGATGTGTGATCGCAAGTCGAGCGCGTAAGGCTGCATGAAACGTGTCCCGGCTCAAAAAAGGGGCCACACGGCCCCTTTTCATTGATCTGCGGCCGACCAGCCCTCAGTGCGGCGTGTCGGCCCAGACCCGGCGCTTCACCATGTAGAGCAGCGATGCGAAGATGATCATGAAGACGAGAACGACCATGCCGGTCGCCTTGCGAGTCACGAGATGCGGCTCGGCCGTCCACATGAGGAAGGCGGAGACGTCGCGCGAATACTGCTCCAGCGTCTGGGGCGTGCCGTCGTCGTAGGTCACCTGATCGTCGGAGATCGGCTGCGGCATCGCGAGCGCAGGGCCGGCAATGAAATAGGGGTTGTAGTACGTTCCGTCCTGAACGGTGATCCCCTCGGGCACCTCGTCCGTGTAGCCGGTGAGGAGCGCGTGGAGGTAGTCGACGCCGCCTTCAGCATATTGGTTCCACGGCAGGACATCGAAGACGAAAGTCGGGAAGCCGCGCTCGACGGCGCGCGCCTTTGCCATCAGCGACAGATCCGGCGGGGCGGCGCCATTGTTGGACGCGGCCGCGGCTTCGGAATTCGGGTAGGGCGAGGGGAAGTAGTCGGCGGGAATGCCCGGACGCTCGGGATATTCGCCGTCCGAACTCGGCTCCTTGCTGACGACCGTGTACTCGGCGGCGAAAGCCTTGATCTGCTCCTCATTGTACCCGAGGTCGTTCAAGTTGCGGAAGGCGACGAGGCTGAGCCCGTGGCAGGAGGAGCAGACCTCCTTGTAGACCTTCAGACCGCGCTGGAGCTGGCCGACGTCCCAGTGGCCGAAGGGTCCTGCAAAAGTCCAATCGAGCTCCGCGGGCTTTTGAAGCGGGTAATGCGGTGTCTCGTGCTCCCCCTCGACCTCCCCGCCGACCGGGATAGCGGACGACTCCCCGCCCGTGCTGGTCTCGGGAGAAGCGCCCGCGGCCGGCGCCTGCTCGGCGGTCGATCCCGGCTCCGGGTTGGCGGCTGGCGCCGAAGTTGACGGTGCACCTGTCGGGGTATCGCCGGCCGGCGTCGGCTCCCCGGCTGGTGCCGCGGTCGTCACCGGCTCCTGCGCCGGCGTTCCGGTCGCCGGCTCCTGAGCGAAGGCGATAGGCGAGAAGAAGACGCCGGCAGCGAGCGCAGCGGTGAGAAGCTTGTTCATCTTGATCGTTCCAGACTTCACCGTTCAGCCTTTGGTCTCTGGCGATGCCGCGGCGCCCGCCGGCATGCCGGAGCCGGCGCGCTGCCTGCCAAGCACTGCCTCGGTGATCGAGGCCGGCAGCTTGAGCGGCGTCTCGACGAGCCCCAGAACCGGAAGCACGATCAGGAAATGCGCGAAGTAATACAGCGTGCCGATCAGCGAGAGCACCGTGTAAAGGCCCTCCGCCGGACGCGATCCGAGCCAGCCGAGGATGATCGCGTTGACGACGAAGACCCAGAAGAAGATGCGGTACATCGGGCGGTAGGAGGTCGAGCGCACCCGGCTCGTGTCGAGCCATGGCACGAAGAACAGGACGATGATGGAGCCGAACATCACGAGTACGCCACCAAGCTTCGAATCGATCGGCCCGATGTCGAAGGTGATGGCGCGCAGCATGGCGTAGAAGGGCAGGAAGTACCACTCGGGCACGATGTGCGCCGGGGTCTTCAGCGAGTCGGCCTGAATGTAGTTGTCGGGATGGCCGAGATAGTTCGGCAGATAGAAGACGAAATAGGCGAAGACGGCGAGGAACACCATCATCGCGAAGCCGTCCTTGACGGTCGCATGCGGCGTGAACGGCACGGTGTCGGCAGAGGTCTTTACCTCGACGCCTGTCGGGTTGGTCTGGCCCGAGACGTGCAGCGCCCAGACATGCAGGATGACGACGCCAGCGATCATGAAGGGCAGGAGGTAGTGCAGCGAGAAGAAGCGGTTCAGCGTCGCGTTCTCGACGACGAAGCCGCCGAGGAGAAGCTGCTGGATCGGCTCGCCGATTCCGGGGAACGCGGTGAAGAAGCCGGTGATGACGGTGGCGCCCCAGAAGCTCATCTGGCCCCAGGGGAGAACGTAGCCCATGAAGGCCGTCGCCATCATCAGGAGGAAGATGATCACGCCCAAGATCCAGAGCACCTCGCGCGGCTGCTTGTACGAGCCGTAGTACAGGCCGCGGAAGATGTGGATGTAGACGGCGATGAAGAAGAAGGACGCACCGTTGGCGTGCATGTAGCGCAGCATCCAGCCCCAGTTCACGTCACGCACGATTCGCTCGACCGAGCCGAAGGCCAGCGCGGTATTCGCGGCGTAGTGCATGGCCAGCACGATGCCGGTCAGTATTTGGATGACAAGGAAAATCGCGAGGATGCCGCCGAAGGTGTAGGCATAGTTCAGATTGCGCGGCACCGGGTACGAGACGAACGAATCGTACATCAGCCGCGGCAGCGGGAGCCGCGCGTCGAGCCAGCGCATCACGCCGCTCTGCGGCACGTAGGACGAGGGACCACTCATCTGAAAATCCTAGCTCCTGGGGTCAGCCGATGCGCACGGTCGTGTCGGAAATGAAAGCGAATGGCGGGATCGCGAGATTCTGCGGGGCCGGTCCAAGGCGGACGCGTCCGGCCGTGTCGTAGTGCGAGCCGTGGCACGGGCAGAACCAGCCGTCGTAGTCGCCCGCCTGGCCAACCGGGATGCAGCCGAGATGGGTGCACACGCCGACCATCAGCAGCCAGGCTTCCTTGCCCTCAGCGGCGCGGTTGGCGTCGGTCGCCTCCGCGTCGGCGGCAAGATTGGCGTTTCGTGCGATCGGGTCCTTCAGCTCGTCCAGCGATACCGACTTGCCCTCTTCGATCTCGGCCGCAGTGCGCTGGCGGATGAAGACGGGCTTTCCCTGCCACTTCGCAGTGATGGACTGGCCTTCCGCGACTTGGCTGACATCGACCTCGACCTCGGCCAGCGCCAGCGTTCCGGCATCGGGATTCATCTGGTCGATGAACGGCCAAACGGCAAGCGCCGCACCTACGGCACCCACTGCACCGGTCGCGATGTAGAGGAAGTCCCGGCGGGTCGGTTCTGCGGAAGGGTTGACGCTCACGGACGGACGCTCCTTGGATCGGTCTTCAGTCTTCGCACCGCACTGACGGCTTTCGGCTGTTCTTGCGGAAAGTTTCACGTGCGACAAGGGGAAGAGAGGCGCAAAGTTCCGCGCGTCTGCTCTCGGCCTCCGGTGTTTGGAGCATTTCTAGGCACAAGCCCTTGAAATGTCCATACGGATGCTCCCGTTCGGTCAACGTGTCGCTGTCCCGTCGGCGGCGAATTTCGCGCCGGCACCCGCGCTGTTTCGAGCTGCAACACACGCTCCGTACGACAATTGCGTCGCGGCAAGTCCGCCGATTCTATTGCGCCGCCTCCGGGTCGAGGAAACCGCCGGACTGGCGTGCCCAGAGCTGGGCGTAGAGCCCTCCCCGGCCGATCAGCTCCTCGTGGCTGCCCTCTTCAACGATCCGACCGCCGTCGAGGACGATCAGGCGGTCGAGGGCGGCGATGGTCGAGAGGCGGTGGGCGATGGCGATGACGGTCTTGCCCTCCATCATCGCGGAGAGATTTTCCTGGATCGCAGCCTCCACCACCGAATCCAGCGCCGACGTCGCCTCGTCGAGAACGAGGATCGGAGCGTTCTTCAGAAGGACGCGGGCGATGGCGATGCGTTGGCGCTGGCCGCCCGAAAGCTTGATCCCGCGCTCGCCGACATGGGCGTCGAAACCCCGGCGCCCTGCCGGATCGCGAAGGCCGGGGATGAAGCCCTCGGCATTCGCCCTTGCAGCCGCGGCGACGACATCCTCATCCTCGGCATCGGGCCGTCCGAAGGCGATGTTGTCGCGGATGGAGCGGTGGAGCAGCGAGGTGTCCTGGGTGACGACGCCGATCTCGGCCCGGAGCGAGGCCTGCGTCACGTCGGCGATATCGGTGCCGTCGACGAGGATCCGTCCGTCCTCGAGGTCGTAGAGGCGCAGGAGCAGATTGACGAGTGTCGTCTTGCCCGCGCCGGAGCGGCCGACGAGCCCGATCTTCTCGCCGGGCCTAATGGTCAGCGACAGGCGGTCGATGACGCCGGCCCCCTTGCCATAGTGGAAGACGACGTCTTCGAAGCGGATCTCGCCCTTGTGGACGGTGAGATCGGTCGCATCCGGCCTGTCGAGCAGCGTCGGCAGAACGGTGACGGTCGCGACAGCGTCCTGGATGGTGCCGTAGTTGCGCACCAGCCCGTTGATGTTGAACATCATCCAGCCGGACATCTGGTTGAGGCGCAGGACCAGCCCGAGCGCGATGGCGACCCCGCCGGAGGAGACGGTGCCGGCTTGCCAGGCGAGGATGGCGAGGACGCCGATCGCCGTCATCATGATGCCGTTGAGGACGGCGACGGCAGTCCGCACGGATGTCAGAGCCCGCGTCAGGCGGCGCACGGAGGCGACATAGAGGCGGAACCCATCCTTGACGAAGGCGTCGACGTTACGGGACGGGTCGAAGAGCTTCACCGAAAGGATGTTGGTGAAGGAGTCGACCACGCGGCCGGAGACCACAGAGCGCGCGTCTGCCGTCGCCCGTCCGTGGACGCGGATCTTCGGCAGGAGCGCCTTGACGATCCAACCGTAGCCAACCGTCCAGAGCGCGAGGACCGCCGCCATCCAAGGGTCGAGGGCGCCGAGGATGGTGATCGTCAGAAGGGCAAAGGTGATGAAGGACCAGAAGGTCTGGAGCGTCGTGACGATGAAATCGCCCGTCGCCTCGCCGACCTGCTGCACCTTCTGCGCAATGCGTCCCGCGAAATCGTTCTGGAAGAAGCTGTAGGGTTGTTCCATGAGCCGGCGGTAGGCCTGCCAACGCACACGGTTGTAGAAGGACGGCACGATCACCTGCTCTTCGAGCACGGCGGCGAGGAAGAGGACGAGCGAGCGCCCGACGAGCGTCAGCAAGGCGAGGCCGAGAAGCATCCAGAAATGGTCGGACACGAGGGTCGCAGGCGTCGAGGTCGCCAGCGCGTCGACGACCCAGCCGACGCCGGTGTAAAGCACCGCCTCGACGGCTCCGGTAAGGCCGCCGGTGACCAGGAGGCCGAGAAACGGCCATTTCGCCTGGGAGGCGAAGTGCCAGATGAAGGCGTTCGTGCTCCGCGGTAGCGGATCGAGATGCCCGACGCGGCGGATACGGGATGCCTCGCCGTCGTCCTGGTCGGAGAAGGGCGGGATGACGTTTTCGAAACGCTGGAGGAAACGGTCCATCATAGGGTGGGCCTCGGGGTATCAGTTAAATCGCCCGACTGCGCCAGTACCCCCCTCTGGCCTGCCGACCATCTCCCCCTCAAGGGGGGAGATCGGCAGCTCATATGTTTCCGATCAGCCTGATCTCCCCCCTTGAGGGGGAGATGCCGGCAGGCAGAAGGGGGTGATGCCGCTCCGATCTCTAGCCGCCGCACCCTCATTCCGCCGCCCTCGACGCCTGACCGGCATCGATGAAGCCGCCGACCTGTCTCGCCCAGAGCTGCGAATAAAGACCGCC
>JACMIV010000295.1 GCA_014380965.1 Rhizobiaceae bacterium
AGCGAGCCGGTCAGCATCGCCGCGATGTCGGAGAGCATGTCGCCGAAGAGATTGTCCGTCACGATCACGTCGAACTGCTTGGGCGCGCGCACGAGCTGCATGCCGCCCGCGTCGGCCAGCATGTGATCGAGCGCGAGATCGGCGTATTCGTCTCTGTGGACGCGCGTGACGACCTCGTTCCAGAGCACGCCCGACTTCATGACGTTGCGCTTCTCCATCGAGGTCACCTTGCCCCGGCGGGTGCGCGCGAGTTCGAAGGCGGCGCGCGCGATGCGCTCGATCTCGTAGGTGTCGTAGACCTGCGTGTCGATGCCGCGCTTCTGCCCGTTTCCAAGATCGACGATCTCCTTCGGTTCGCCGAAATAGACGCCGCCGGTCAGTTCGCGCACGATCAGGATGTCGAGGCCCTCGATGATCTCCGGCCGAAGCGAGGAGGCCGAGGCGAGCGCGGGATAGCAGATCGCGGGCCTCAGATTGGCGAAGAGCTGAAGGTCCTTTCGCAGCCGCAGGAGCCCCGCCTCGGGACGCTTCTCGTAAGGTACGGCATCCCATTGCGGGCCGCCGACCGCGCCGAAGAGGACGGCGTCGGCGGCCAGCGCGAGGTCCATGTCGGCGTCGGCGATCGCCTCGCCATGCGCGTCGTAGGCCGAGCCGCCGACGAGCGCCGTCTCGGTCTCGAAGCCGGCGGAGAGCTCCGCGTTCATGAAGCCGATGAGCTTCACGACCTCGGCCATCGCCTCGGGGCCGATCCCGTCGCCGGGCAGGAGCAGGAGCTTCGTCATGGTGTCTCGTCCTTCATCGACATGGCGTCGTCTCTGCTAGACGGCCGGACACGCCGTCGCAAGCGCGGGGCGGCGGGATCATCGAGTGATGGACGACCTTCTCAGAAAGAAGCGCTTTCCTCGCCGCTTCGTCATCCCGGCCTTGAGCCGGGATGACGAAATTTCCACGCTTGCGTCTGTCGACAACCCACCTTGATCTTCACCCGGTTTTGCCGACTTCGACGATGATCGGAGACGGACGCCCCTCTCTGGCCAATACGCCGTCGCCCGTTCATTCCCGTGGCAGCGGCGTCCCGACAATGCCTTGAACGGGCCTCAATTTTTCAAGGAAGGCTTAACCCTACTCGGGCGATAAGGAGGCCATACCAATGAAGGCCACGAGGGCACGGAGAAGGAGCGTTCCGACAGCGGGCCGCCTTCGGCCGGCGACGCCGTTCGACCGGAACCTCCGGTAAAACGCGTCCTGCCAAATCTCGCGGCCGTTCGAGGGAGACTGCCCATGCCCGATTTCATCAGCCCCCGCGCTGCCGACAACATCGTCCTCAGCCTGTCGATCCTCCTCGGCATCCTTTCCTGCCGCATCGTCGCGGAGTTCTGGCTGGCCCGCATTTCGGACGCCATCGCCGCTCGGCAACGCCGGTTCACGGTTCGCGCGGTCGCCAACACGCTTCTCGCCATCTGCCTCCTCGGCGTCTGGCTGTCGGAAATACAGAACCTCGTCTTCTCGCTCGCCGCGGTCATGGTGGCGCTCGTCGTCGCGACCAAGGAACTCATCATGTGCGTCGCGGGCGCCGCGCTCCGCCTCGGCGGCGGCCTGTTCAAGGTCGGCGACCGCATCGAGACCAACGGCATCCGCGGCGAGGTGCTCGACCACGGCCTGTTCTCGACGACGATCATGGAGACGCCGCCGGTCTCTCTCGGCCATGCCGGCACCGGGCGTCGCCTGACTCTCCCGAACAGTCTCTTTCTCGAAGGGCCGGTCCGCGTCGAGGCGCAGCCACGGCACTTCACGCCGCATCGCTTCGCGCTGACGCTCGAGCAGCCCGTCTCAATTCCCTGGGCGGTGAGCCGTCTCGAAGCCGCCGCCGAGACCGCCCTGTCGGAAGATACCGATCGCGCCGCGCGCTTCCACCGCCTCGCCGCCGCCAAGCTCGGCACCGACATCGCCGGCCCCGGCTTCGACGTGACGGTGACGACGACCGAACTCGGCAAGCTGCAGTTCGGCGTCATGATCTACTGTCTGATGCAGGATGCGCGGGACCTGCAGCAGGCCGTGACGACAGCGTTTCTGACCGACGTCGCCACGCTCGCCGGCCAGGATGCGGCGCCTGCGAGACCCAAGCTTTCGGAAAGCTGGACGGACCTCGCCCGCAAGCTTCGCGAGCCCCGCAGCCAACAGAGCGCCGCCTGAGCAGGGCAACCTCCTCTCCCCACCACCTCGAAAGGAAGAAACAGATGCCCTCTTCGCAGATCCGCCGACCTTCGACGCCCACCCGGAGCGACCGTGTCTTCGACCCGCGCCATCTCATCGGCATATCGAGCGGCCGGCGCTCGAGCCCAGACACCACCGTCGCTCAGCCGACACGTCCCGCCGGCCGCGCGTTTGACCGCCTTGCCTGCCTCGGCGCATAGAAGCGAGCGGCAGCAATGCAACCGATGACCTCGGTCGATTAGCGTAACTGTTCGACTACGAAGCCTCGTCCAGCCGGTGGAGCGCCGCCTCTGGGCATACGCTCCGTGCGATCTCGCAGAGATGGCGGTGATGGGTGAGGTAGACGACCTGTCCCGTGCCGGCCATGTCGGCAAGAAGGCGAAAGGTTTCCTCGGCGCGCCGGTCGTCGAAGGTCTCCATGATGTCGTCGGCGATGAAGGGCACCGGGCTCCGGCTCGCCGCGAATTCGTGATAGCCGGCAAGACGCAGCGACAGATAGAGCTGGAAGCAGGTGCCCTTCGAGAGCTCGGCCGCAAGCCGCGAGCCGCCGTCCGCCGATAGCGCGACGAGCACTTCCCCGTCGCCGTCCGGCTGGCTCGCGAGGCCCCGATAGGCGCCGCCGGTGATCGTGCGGAAGGCTTCCGAAGCCCGTTTCATCATCGAAGAGCGATGCCGGTCGCGATAGAGATGCAGCGCCTTCGAAGCCGCGAGCGCACCGGCGCGAAGG
>JACMIV010000296.1 GCA_014380965.1 Rhizobiaceae bacterium
ACGCCTTCGACGACGACCATGGTCTTCTGCAGCAGGAGCAGCTGCGGCTGCGTATGCATGTCGAACTGGCCGGTCACTTCGAAAAGCTGGGTGAGAAGGCGGGCCATCGAAATCTCGTGCGCCGGGCGGTCCATGATCGGCTCGCCGATCGCCCGCAGCGCCTGGGCGAAGGTCGCAACGTCTTGATATTGCGGCACATATCCGGCATCGAAATGGACTTGGGCGACACGCAGATAGTTGCGGGTGATGAAGCCGTGGAGAATTTCCGCAAGGAAGAGGCGCTCCCTCGGCGTGAGGCGGCCCATGATGCCGAAATCAACCGCGACAAGCCGTCCGTTGTGGTCGGCGAAGAGATTGCCCGGATGCATGTCGGCATGGAAGAAGCCGTCGCGCATCGAATGGCGCAGGAAGGACTGCACGACGTTGATGCCGAGCGCCGGCAGGTCGTGGCCGGCCGCCGTGATGGCCGCCACGTCGTTCATCTTGATGCCGTCGACCCACTCCATGGTGAGCACGTCGCGCCCGGTGCGTTCCCAGTCGATGACGGGGACGCGGAAACCGGGATCGTCCACGACGTTCTCCGCCATCTCCGAGGAGGCGGCGGCTTCGAGGCGCAGATCCATCTCGATGCGGGTAGACTGGGCGAGCGTCTCGACGACCGCCACAGGCCGCAGCCGCCGGCTGGAGCGCACGAAGCGTTCGAGGATCGCGGCGATGAAGGCGAAGGTCTCGAGCTCGGCCCGGAAGCGCTGGCGCACCCTCGGTCTGATCACCTTGACCGCGACGTCCCGCAGCGAGCCGTCGCGGTCGCGCACCGTCGCCTTGTGAACCTGCGCGATCGAGGCGGCGCCGACGACCGGGCCAAACTCGACGAAGAGTTCGTCGATCTTGCGCCCCAGCGAGGCCTCGATCTCCGCGACCGCCTCCGCGCGCGGAAACGGCGGCACGCTGTCCTGTAGGCTCGACAGTTCGGTCGCGATCTTGAGACCGACGATGTCCGGCCGCGTCGCGAGGAACTGGCCGAGCTTGACGTAGGACGGCCCGAGCCGATTCAGCGCCCGCGACAGCTTCTCCGACCGCTCCGCCTCGTCAGCCGATTTTCGGGCGAGGAAGCCGGCGAAGCGATAGGCCAGGAGCGGGCCGGCGGTGAGGCCCTCGGTAGGCAGCGACGTGACGACGCCCTCGCGAGCGAGGACATAGGCCGCCCGAATGAGCGCGATCGTACCGCGGATCGGGTTTGCCACCGGCGCCTACAGTTTCCAGCCCGAGTGGATCGCCGCGATCCCGCCCGAGAGATTGCGGTGGGTCACGCGGTCGAAGCCGGCGGTGCGGATCGCCGTCTCGAAATTCGCCTGGTTCGGGAAGCGGCGGATCGATTCCACCAGATACGCATAGGAGTCGCGGTCGCCGGCGACGACCCTGCCGATCGCCGGGATCGCCCGAAAGGACCAAGCCTCGTAGAGCTTGTCGAGCACGGGGAGGTCCACGTCGGAAAACTCGAGGCAAAGGAAGCGCCCGCCTGGCTTCAAAACCCGGAAAGCTTCCGACAGCGCGAGGTCTATGCGTGGAACGTTGCGAATGCCGAAGGCGATCGTGTAGGCGTCGAAGGCGCCGTCCGGCAGGTCGAGGCTTTCGGCATTGCCTTCGACGAAGGTCAGCGCCCCGTCCAGCCCGCGCTTCACCGACCGCTCGGCGCCGACGGCCAGCATCGAGGCGTTGATGTCGAGGACTGTGCCGGTGGCCGCCCCGCGCGAGGCCTCGACGATGCGGAAGGCGATATCGCCAGTGCCGCCCGCAACATCGACGAAACGCCAGCCCGAACGCTTGGAGGGCGCGAGCCAACCCACCATCGCCGACTTCCACACGCGGTGAAGGCCGCCCGACATCAGATCGTTCATGAGGTCGTAGCGCTCGGCGACCTTATGGAAGACGTCGTTCACCCGCTCCTGCTTTTCCTCGGCGCCGCTCACAGCCGCAAACCCATAGGTGGTTTCCATCCCCTCAGCGGCGGTGACACGGGCTTGCGACATCTCGAGGTCCTGTCTTCAATTTCGCGGGCGCCTGCCGGGAGCGATCCGGCGAGAGTTCCTCGCGATGTCCCGGCCACCGGCTGGTGGCGTCCTCTAGCGCAAGCCTCCTGAAGAGGCCATTCCTCACCGTCGCTGTCTGCAGACCGCAACGACAGCACGCCTCATATCAGCGGGACTTAAGAAATCATGCCCGAATTGCCAGAGGTCGAGACCGTTCGACGCGGACTTCAGCCCTTCATGGAGGGCGCCGTCATTGCGCGCGCCGAACTCCGGCGGCCGGACCTGCGCTTTCCGTTCCCGCCGTCCTTCGCCGAGCGGATCGAAGGGAAGCGGATCGACGGTCTCGACCGCCGGGCGAAGTACCTCATCGCTCATCTCTCCGCGGGCCCCGGAACCGACCAGGAGCCGTTGGTGCTCGCGATGCACCTCGGTATGTCCGGCTCCTTCCGGATCGAGACGCCGGAGGACCGCGCGATCACGCCCGGGCTCTTCCACCATCCGAGATCGGAAAGCCGTGCCCACGATCACGTCCTCTTCCACGTCGTCTCGCCGCAATGGGGCGCCCTGCAGATCGTCTTCAACGATCCGCGCCGCTTCGGCTACATGACGCTCCAGCCTTTTTCGGAGATGCCGAGGCCCTCGCTCCGCTGTTCGCGAAAAGATCCGCCCCGCTGAAGGCCGTTCTGCTCGACCAGTCGATCATCGCGGGCCTCGGCAACATCTATGTCTGCGAGGCCCTTTGGCGGGCGAGGCTCTCGCCGCGCCGCGCCGCGGGGACGCTGGTGCGCAGGGATGGCGCCCCGACGCAAAGGCTCGAAGCGCTGGCGGTACACATTCGCGAGACCATCGCCGAGGCGATCGAAGCCGGCGGCTCCTCGCTCAGGGACTACCGGCAGGCCGACGGCTCGCTCGGCTACTTCCAGCATCGCTTCAACGCCTACGGCCGCGAGGACGAGCCCTGCCGTCGCCCCGCCTGCCGCGGCATCGTCTCGCGGATCGTCCAGTCGGGCCGCTCGACCTTCTTCTGCCCGGTCTGTCAGCGATGAGCCGACCGAGCGCTTGACGACCGATGGGCTTGCAAGCGGTAAGGCCGGGCCTATTCTCCGCCGGCTCGCGGACCATCCGCATCTACGACACGCCGGGAGATCGTCCGCCATGACCTTCGAGACCATCCGCACCGAGACGCGCGGCCGCGTGACCCTCATCACGCTCGACCGGCCGAAGGCGCTCAACGCCCTCAACACCAAGCTTCTCGAAGAGATCCTCGAAGCCGCCCGAGCGGCGGATGCGGACGAGGCCGTCGGCGCAATCGTCGTGACGGGCTCGGAGAAGGCCTTTGCGGCGGGGGCCGACATCAAGGAGATGCAGCCCTTCTCCTATGTCGACGCCTACACCCAGGACTTCGCCGCCGGCTGGGACGCGTTCGCCGCGACGCGCAAGCCGAAGATCGCCGCGGTCTCGGGGTTTGCGCTCGGCGGGGGCTGCGAGCTCGCGATGATGTGCGACTTCATCATCGCCGCGGACACCGCGAAGTTCGGCCAGCCGGAGATCACGCTCGGCGTCCTCCCCGGCATGGGCGGCACGCAGCGCATGGCGCGATCGATCGGCAAGGCGAAGACGATGGACCTCGTCCTCACCGGGCGGATGATGGATGCGCGGGAGGCCGAAAGCTGCGGCCTCGTCTCGCGCGTCGTGCCGGCCGCGGATCTTCTCTCCGAAGCGATGGCGGCGGGCGAGAAGATCGCCGGCTTCTCGCTGCCCGCCGTGATGATGGCGAAGGAGGCCGTCGACCGCGCCTTCGAGACGTCGCTTGCCGAGGGCCTGCGGTTCGAGCGCCGTCTCTTCCATTCGACCTTCGCGCTCGACGATCAAACCGAGGGAATGTCGGCTTTCGTCGAGAAGCGGCCGGCCTCCTTCAAGCATCGCTGAAGCTTCGTTTTCACGCAGCTGCGGGCTGTCACGGCGGCGTCACGTTGCGTATTGACGGGGCGGGCGCACGTCCCTATAAGGCAGCACGATATTTGGCGGCCTCAGCGGGGCTGGCCTTGCGTCATCGTGCTGACCTGTTTCATCGGGTCCGTGCGTGACCTCCCGAACAACCAGACGAGAGAGACACCCATGGCCAATACGCCGTCGGCCAAGAAGGCCACGCGCAAGATCGCGCGCCGCACCGAGATGAACAAGAACCGCCGTTCGCGCGTGCGGTCGTTCCTGCGCAAGGTCGAGGAAGCCATCCTCACCGGCGACAAGGATGCCGCTCAGAGCGCCTTCAAGGCTGCCGAACCTGAATTGATGCGCGCCGTCTCTCGCGGCGTCGTTCACAAGAACACCGCTTCGCGGAAGATTTCGCGTCTGGCCGGCCGAGTGAAGCAGGTCGGCGCGACCGCGTCCTGATCGTTTTTTCGGCATTCTGACTGTTTGAAAGGCCCGGCTCGCTCGGGCCTTTTTGATTCGTCCGCACTGCTGAGAGCGCGCGCAACGTCTGGTCGGCATCCGCCTCGCACGGATTCAATGCCTTACCGCCGGCACGGCGGTGACGTGGCCAATGCGGTATGGCGCCTGATTCCGCAGGATGTCACCAAAGCGTCACGACAACCTGCGGCCCCTCGACGCCCTATCAACCGGCAACAAAGAATATGTATTGTTTACAGTGCTTTACTGAAGGTCGACATTCCTAAGGCCGTCGTCGGCTAAGCAAAATTTTGGAACCCCTTGAGTCAAGCGGGCGGTTGGAAATTCGCAAAATTTAAACTGTCAGTCGGACCCCGAAACGGGACGGCCGGCGAATTGGTATGGGAATCAACGTATTATCCCTGCGCTTGAGGCTACCCGCATGACGAGTCGGCCACACCGCCTGCTCCCGTTTTCCGAATCCGGAAAGAGTCGGGTTGTCGGGGGCTGAGCCGTTGCGTAGTTTCCAACTTCTGACAAGCGGGTGGAAAGACGAAGTGCGGGGACAGTACGTGTTTTCCAAGTGTTTTTGGCACAGGTTGCAATTCTCCAAATCTACATCTTTTGAAGTCGAGACGGCGGTTTAAGCCTTTCGTCACGATTTGCGGCCATTAGGCCGACAAGAGCACCGAAAATTCGTAACGATGATGCGCGCAATCTTCAGGGATTTGGGCGAACGGGGAACTATGCCATGAGCAAGACTTATGCAGGGGATGTCAGCCCCGAGGAATGCTGGGCAGCCCTCGCCAGCGATCCGCGTGCTCTCCTCGTCGACGTGCGGACGGCTGCGGAATGGACCTATGTCGGCTTTCCCGTGCTCGACGGCGGCCGCAGGCCCCTCTTCCAGGAGTGGCAGAGCTTTCCAACGATGGCTGTCGATCCCGGGTTTTCGGAGAAGCTGTCGGCGCAAATAGAAGAAGCGGGCGGGAGCCGCGAGACGGCAGTCTTCCTTCTTTGCCGCTCCGGCGTGCGCAGCATCGCTGGCGCCGAGGCGTTGACGGCCGCCGGCTTCGCGCGGTGCTTCAACGTCCTCGACGGGTTCGAGGGGCCTCCCGACGCGGAAGGGCACAGGGGACGGGCCGCCGGCTGGAAGGCCGAGGGCCTGCCCTGGGGCCAGCGATGAGCGCGCCTTTCAGACATGCCGCGGCGGCGTCTTCGCCATCCGTGTGGAGACGATCCATGCCGACCGATCGAGGGACGATCGAGGCCGGCGCAAGACAGAGAACGGACGGCGGCATGGCGGAGATACACGCGCTCGGGACGACGCGGGGCGAGACGGAGATCCTCGAACGGGTGAAGGCGCGGCTGAGGGCGCAGCTCGGCCAGGATATCTATGCCAGCTGGTTCCAGCGCATGAAGATCGACGATCTCGGCAAGGGCGTCGTGCGCCTCTCCGTGCCCACGGCCTTCCTGAAGACCTGGATCCATTCCCACTATGCCGACATCTTGCTCGACATCTTCGCGGACGAAGTGCCGGGAACGCTGAAGGTCGACATCGCGGTGCGGAGCGCTGCGCGCGCGCAGTCGGCAGCAGGTCTCGCCGCGGTTGGGCGCGAAGGCGCTTCGGGGCAGAAGGCCGAGCCCCGCAGATTTGCGCCGACGGCCGTCCCGAGCCCGATGCAGTCGCCTGCCGCGACCGCGGCGGAGACCGTGCGCGAGGCGGTTGCACCGAAGGTGCAGAACCACGTCCAGCATTCCGGGCTCGACTTCGGCTCGCCGCTCGACCCGCGCTACGTCTTCGGGAGCTTCGTCGAGGGCGCGTCGAACCGCGTGGCGCTCGCCGCCGCAAAGGCGGTCGCCGAGAACGGCCCGCAGTCCGTTCGCTTCAACCCGCTCTTCGTCCACGCCAATGTCGGGCTCGGCAAGACGCATCTCCTTCAGGCCATCGCCAATGCCGCGACGGCGAGGGCCGACATGCCGCGCGTCGTCTACCTCACGGCCGAGTACTTCATGTGGCGGTTCGCGACCGCGATCCGCGACAACCAGGCGCTCGACTTCAAGGAGAACCTGCGTGGCATCGACATCCTCATCATCGACGACATGCAGTTCCTGCAGGGCAAGTCGATCCAGCAGGAATTCTGCCATCTCCTCAACGCGCTGATCGATTCGGCCCGGCAGGTGATCGTCGCCGCCGACCGTCCGGCCTACGAGCTGGAGTCGCTCGATGCCCGCGTGCGTTCGCGCCTGTCGGGCGGCGTCGCCATCGAGATGGTGTCGCCCGATTTCGAGATGCGCAAGGACATCCTCGAGACGCGCATCGCGGCGCTGAAGCGCGAGGATGCAAGTTTTGCAATCGACGACAAGGTGGTCGACACGATCGCCCGCCGCGTCGTCGGCTCGGGCCGTGATCTCGAGGGCGCCTTCAATCAGATCGCCTTCCGCCATGCCGTCGGCCAGCCGCTCTCGGCCGAGCATCTCGACGACCTCCTCAACTCCCTGACGCGCACAGGCGGTGAGAAGCGCATCCGGATCGAGGACATCCTGAAGTTCGTCTCGCGCCACTACAACGTGACGCGCACCGACATCCTCTCCGCCCGCCGCACCCGCACCATCGTGCGCCCGCGGCAGATCGCGATGTATCTTGCAAAAACGATGACGCCCCGCTCCCTGCCCGAAATCGGCCGCCGCTTCGGCGGACGCGACCACACGACGGTCCTCCATGCCGTGCGCAAGATCGAGGGGGAGCGAGCCAAGGACGAGAAGCTCGGCGAGGAGCTCGATCTCATCCGACGCATGATCGAGGAATAGGCCGCGGGCCTGTCGGTGCCGGCGTCGCGCCCTCCAGCCGAAGCTCGTGCGACGAGGCTTTTCATATGGCCGCTCTGCCTCTAAAAGGTTCGAACCCTTTGCGGGGGCGCCGCCCGGCGGCGCCGTCGAACGAATTGGTTGCTTCTCCATGCGTATCATCATCGAGCGTTCCAACCTCTTGAAGACGCTGAGCCACGTGCATCGCGTCGTCGAGCGCCGGAACACCATCCCGATCCTCTCCAACGTCCTCGTAAAGACCGAGAACGGCGCGCTCCGCCTGAAGGCGACGGATCTCGATCTCGAGATCACGGAGACGGTCGCGGCCGACAGCGAGCAGGAGGGGGCGACGACCGTGCCCGCCCATCTCCTCTACGACATCGTGCGCAAGCTCGCCGACGGGTCCGAGGTGAAGCTTGCGACCAATGCCGACGGCAACCAGATGACGGTGAGCGCAGGCCGCTCGAACTTTCGCCTCCAGTGCCTGCCCGAGTCGGATTTTCCCGACATCACCGCCGGTATCTTCACCCACTCCTTCAAGATCGCCGCCTCGGCCCTCGCCCGCCTCGTCGAGCGGACGCAGTTCGCCATCTCCACCGAGGAGACGCGCTACTACCTCAACGGCATCTTCCTGCACACGATCGAGAGCGAGGGCTCCTTGCGCCTTCGCGCGGTCGCGACCGACGGCCACCGCCTCGCCCGCGCCGAGATGGAGGCGCCGGCCGGCTCGGAAGGGATGCCCGGCATCATCGTGCCGCGAAAGACGGTGGGCGAACTCCAGAAGCTCCTCGACGGCGGCAGC
>JACMIV010000297.1 GCA_014380965.1 Rhizobiaceae bacterium
ATCACCTTGGTCTGATCCATGTGGAACACCGACGAGTGCGGATCGTGATTGAAGTCCGAGGAAACGTTGGGCTGTTCGGTGAAACCCAGGATGCCTTTGAGCTGCTGCTCGGCCGCGCGCTTGATCGCGCCGTTGACCTCGTCCTTCGAGGTCGCGCGCTTGGCGATGAACTTGAAATCGACGACCGAGACGTTCGGCGTCGGCACGCGGATGGCGACGCCGTCGAGCCGGCCCTTCAGCTCCGGCAGGACGAGCGCGACGGCCTTGGCGGCGCCCGTCGAGGTCGGGATCATCGAGAGGGCGGCGGCACGGCCGCGATAGAGATCCTTGTGCATCGTGTCGAGCGTCGGCTGGTCGCCGGTATAGGAATGGATCGTCGTCATGAAGCCCTTGTCGATGCCGATCCCGTCATGGAGGACCTTGGCGACCGGGGCGAGGCAGTTCGTCGTGCAGGAGGCATTGGAGATGATGGTGTCCGCACCGGTCAGCGTGTCGTGGTTGACGCCGAAGACGATCGTCTTCTCGCCGTTCGGCGAGGAGGAGAGCGGGCCGGAGATGATGACCTTCTTGGCACCGGCCTCGATATGGGCGGCCGCCTTCGCCGGATCGGTGAAGATGCCGGTGCATTCCATCGCGATGTCGACGTTGAGTTCGCCCCAGGGCAGGTTCTTCGGGTCGCGCTCGGCGCTGACCCTGATCGGGCCGCGGCCGACGTCGATCGTGTCGCCGGCGACGGTGACGGTGCCCGGAAAGCGGCCATGGACGCTGTCGAAGCGGATGAGGTGGGCGTTCGTCTCGACGGGACCCAGATCGTTGATGCCGACGACCTCGATATCGGTCCGGCCGGACTCGATGATGGCACGCAGAACATTGCGGCCGATGCGGCCAAAGCCGTTGATTGCGACGCGAACTGCCATTCTCATGTCCTCCTGATGGTCGGGCGCTGCCACTGCATGGCGCACGAAATCTCACAAAGAGGGCGCTTTGCCCCTCCTGCTGCCGCGTCGGTCGAAAAGCCGTTGAACGATCGAAGCCCCTGCCGCGTCTGCCGTGTTCTTTACCGGATTTCCCCCTGAGGTAAACCCGCTGCTATGCGTTTATCGATAGACGTTATCTATCGTAAGCCCAGCGTTCATCGGCTGTGGCCACTCGTTGGTGGAGGCGTTGAGACCGAGAGCGGCGTATTGCGGTGACGTGTCGATTATCCACCGCCTCCTGAGACGAAACGAGGCTTTGACGGTTGCAAGGCACCTTCGAATGCCGCAGGAATCTCCGCACTTAGGAAGGTCGCTTAGACCATGCGATGAACGAAAGCCGGGTGGTCATCGGTCAGGCGCGAGGAGTTGCGAAAACCATGTCCGCCGAAAGCCCGCTCGACGCTGCCGCCGTCCGTCTTCAGAAGGCGTTGTCGCGTCTGGAGCGTGCTGTGGATGGCCAGATCGAACGCGAGGCGATCGTCCGCGAGGCTGAGGAAGAGGTCCAACGCCAGACGGCCGACCGGGGTCGCCTTGCGGGTGAGCTCGATTCCGCGCTCGCCCGCGCCGACCGGCTGGAGCAGGCGAACCGCGAGGTGTCGCGCCGTCTCGTCGCGGCGATGGAGACCATCCGCAGCGTCGTCGAACGGCGCAAGGAGGCCTGAGCGATGCCGCAAGTCGTCGTCACCATCGACGGAAAGACCTTCCGCATGGCCTGCGCCGAGGGCGAAGAGGACCATCTGACGAGCCTTGCCGCCGAGGTGGACGGGCGCGTCGGCGAGCTTCGCAAGAGCTTCGGCGAGATTGGCGACCAGCGGCTCACCGTGATGGCCGCCATCATGGCGACCGACGAACTCGCCGAACAAAGACGCCGCGTCGCAGCCTTGGAACAAGCCGTCACTGATGCCGAGCGCGTCCGCGACGAGGCATTGCGCAGGGCGGCGTCCGGCGAAGGGCGGTTCGTCGCGCACATGAACGAGGTAGCCGAGGCGATCGAGCGGGTGGCGGGGAAGGTCGACGGGCGGGGGTGAGCCCGATCGGGAACGAGATTCCGTCGGGGCGTTGACCGCCTTGCCCCCCCTCGCCCCGCTCCGTCGAGCGACGACAGCCCGCCGCGGACATCATCCTCGCAATCCGGCCGTTCCCCGAGGGACGATCGCCTTCCGTTCTTTTAACGGGCTGAACGCGCACAAGTCGGAACGTCCGATCAAAAGCGGCGGAAACGATTGTTACTCATCGCGAACCGATGTTTACCCGTAGTCAACCAAAAAACCCGTAGACTATCCAAATAGAAATCGTCGGACGGCGAGGGTGGCATGCGTGGAAAGAAGTCGGTTTCATATTGTCTGTCGACCATATCATTTTCTATTGGGGTATTGCTGACCAGCTCCCCTTTTGCAACTGCTGGTGAACGTGATGACTATCGGCGCCCGTTGACCATTCCTTTCGAGGGTGTTGCCGAGTATTCTCCGCAACTGGCGACGCTCGGCAAAATGCTGTTTTTCGATCCACGCCTATCCGGTGCGAAGAACATGAATTGCGCCAGCTGCCACAATCCATCCTTCGGGTACGAGTCTCCCGTCGCCGGGTCGGTGGGCGCCGCCAATACGGCGCTCGCCCGCAACTCCCCGACAGTCCTCAACATGGCCTGGGTCAAGCCCTATTTCTGGGACGGACGGGCGGACACACTCGAAGATCAGGCTGCGGGTCCGATCACGGCAGCGGGCGAGATGAACGGTTCCTTTCACGTGATCGTCGCCGATCTCAAGACCGTCCCGGACTATGTCTCCTGGTTCGATCAGGTCTTCCCGGGTGAAGGCATGACGAAGGACACGATCCTTCGCGCCATCGCCACCTACGAGCGGACGGTCGTCTCCGGATGGTCCCCCTTCGACCGCTGGGTCGACGGCGACGAAGCGGCCATCTCCGAAAGCGCGAAACGCGGTTTCGAACTCTTCACCGGCTCGGCGCGATGCGCGCAGTGCCACACCGGCTGGAACTTCACGGACAACAAGTTCCACGACATCGGGTTGGCGACTGAAGACGTCGGCCGGGCGAAGCTCGACCTGAAAGATCCCGCTGCTCTTCACGCCTTCAAGACCCCGGGCCTGCGCAACACAGCCTATCGCGCTCCCTTCATGCACAATGGCTCCGTCACCACGCTCGAGGCCGTCATCACTCACTACGAGACCGGGGGCATCGATCGCCCTTCCCGCTCCGCATTGATGCAGAGCATCGTCCTCACCGAGAAGGAGCGCACCGATCTCGTCGACTTCATGCATACGCTGACGGCCGACCAGCAAGAGGCCTCTCTCCCAACATTGCCGAATTGAGGCCCGCCGTGTCCATCCGCCTTCAGATCATCATCCCCTTCATCCTCTGCATCCTGGCCGGGGTCGCGGTATCCTTCCTCATCGGGCGGCAGGCGACGAACGGCCAGCGCGCGGTCGCGGGTGTCGTGGAGCAAGCGCTGGATGCCAGGGCCAAATCGAGCGAGCTTGCCCTTTCGGTCAGCCGGATGCGCGAGGACACCAACCAGATCCTGACGATGACCACCTTCGTGGCGAAGTCCGAGGTGGAAAGCCGCTTCGCCGGGCATCAACGAAAAATCGCGGACCTTTTGAGCGGCCTGAAGGGCAATTCCCTGTCTTCCGACATTCAGGCGAGCGTCGCCTTGCTCGCGATTTCCTATCAGGCCTGGCACGACGGCCTTGCTATGGCTCTTGGTCTTCGGCGATCGACGGAAATCCCGACGCGGGAAAAGCTGCGCCGCGACGAAGCCGCCGTTTTTGCGGCGATCGGACAGGTCGACGCGATCGTCAGCACCACCGCGCAAGCCGCGACCGCCGAGGCCTCTAAGGACCTCCAGAATACGATCGACGCCGAGTTGAAGATGATGGGAATCGGTGGGGCCGTGGCGGTCCTCGTCGGGATATGGATCGCACGCGGGATTGCAGGTCCGATCGTTCAGGTGACCGGCCTAATGCGTCGTCTCGCCGATGGGACGTCGGACCTGACACTGCCCAAGCCCGGCATGACCCGGGAGATCAACGGCATGATCGGCGCCCTCGCGATCTTCCGCGACAACAGTGTGGAGCGGCTGCGACTGCAGGCCGAAAGCGAATCCTCGCAGGCGGATCGTCGCCGCTACGCAGACGAGATGGCAAAGTTGATCGAGGACATGTCCGTCATCATGGATGCGGCGGCCAAGGGCGACTTCTCCGGCCGTCTTTCGGCACGTTTCACCTTCAGCGAGCTCGATGTACTGGCCCGTGATTCCAATCGTCTCGTGGAAACCGTCGAGTCCAACGTCAACGCTATCCTGAAGGTCATGAAGGGCTTGGCCGAGGGCGACCTCGGACAGAGGATAGAGGGTGACGCGTCCGGCGCGTTCGGCGAGTTGAAGCATTCGATCAACGGTACGTTCGAGCAGCTCGTGTCCCTCATCCGCTCGATCCGGACCGCGGCCGAAGCCGTGAATCAGGTATCGATCGAGCTGACGGGGAGCGCGGGCGAGCTCTCGTCGCGGACCGAAAACCAAGCGGCCACCCTCGAGGAGACGGCGGCGACGCTCGTTGAATTGACCAAGGCGGTCACGCAGTCCGAAGGCAAGGCGCGCGATGCTCGCGAGCGGGTGATCCTGGCCCGTTCGAACACCGAAAAATCAGGCGTCGTCGTGCAGGATGCAGTGACTGCCATGAGTCGCATCGAGCATGCCTCGGGCGAAATCGGCAAGATCACCGACTTGATCGACGAGATCGCCTTCCAGACGAACCTGCTGGCCCTCAACGCCGGTGTGGAAGCGGCGCGGGCCGGGCCGGCTGGAGCGGGTTTTGCCGTCGTCGCCCAGGAAGTCCGTGCCCTGGCGCAACGCGCCAAGGACGCGGCAGGCAACATCAAGCATTTGATTGGAAAGACGCGCACCGAGATCGCGAGCGGCGTCTCCCTGGTCAACGCGGCAGGCAGTTCGTTGGCAGTGATTCACGATCAGGTCGTCGAGATCGACGAGTATATCGGCCTCATCTCGTTGGCCGCGAAAGAGCAGGCCCTCGGCATCGCCGGAGTCAATCGATCGGTCGGCGAGATCGACCGCGATACACAGAAGAACGCCGCCATGGTGCAGGACACGGTCGATTCGGTGACGACCATGTCGCGCGAGGCGAGCGATCTCATCGGCATGATCGCGCATTTCAAGGTGGAGGGCCCGGGTCGGCGGTCGCTGACGACTATACCGAACCGGCGCGCCGCCTAGAGTTCATGGGGAGAACCGGTTTCGGGATTTCCGAACGCGACGGGCGAAGCCGCAAAATCCCAGAGTTCGGTGAATTACGCCGGACCTCGACGAACGCGCGAATGAGCTGTGGCGACGACCGACGGGCGGTAGGATTTTTACGGGCATTCCTCGTTGCGACGCCGCCGCCTCAGCTTCCTCAAGCCTTCAGCCGGTACCCCGTCCGGAAGATCCACCAGATTCCGACGAGGCACGCCGTCATGAACACCAGCGTCATCGTAAGGCTCAATCCCACCCCGACGTCCGAAATGCCGTAGAAGCTCCAGCGAAAACCGCTGACCAGGTACACCACCGGATTAAACAAGGCGATCTTCTGCCACACTGGTGGCAGCA
>JACMIV010000298.1 GCA_014380965.1 Rhizobiaceae bacterium
ACCGCGAACTGGAGGAAAGGGTCGAGCAGCGGACGGAAGAGCTGCAGTCTGCAAACGCGACGGCGACGGCGCTGCTTCAACGGGATCATCTGACGGGCGCGGCGAGCCGCCGGCATTTCGAGAGCCACATCGCGCGCCGGTTCGAGAAGATCGTCGGCACGGGCGAGCAGGTCATGCTGGTGATGATCGACCTCGACGGGTTCAAGGCGATCAACGATACGCTCGGCCACGAAATCGGCGACCGGGTCCTCGTCACCATCGCCGAAAGGCTGCAGGCTCTGACGGGCACCGACGACCTTCTCGCAAGGACCGGCGGAAACGAGTTCGCGCTCGTCTGCTCCGCCCTGTCGCCCGATGTCGGGGAGGAAGCGGTCTGCGCAAGACTGCTCGAGGTGATCCGGCAGCCCTTCTTCCACCGCGGGCGCGACGTCTTCCTCTCCGCGTCCATCGGCGTGGCGACGGCGCCCCGCGACGGAACGACGCTCGCCGACATTCACCGTTCCGCGGACATCGCGCTCCGCATCGCCAAGAAGATCGGACGCGACCGCTCCGTGCGCTACATGCCGGCGATGGGCGCCGAATACGAAAGGCGGCATCAGCTTGCCGCGGACCTGCGCCAAGCGCTCGCCCGGCACGACATCGAAGCCCATTTCCAGCCGAAGGTCGATTGCCGCACGGGGCGCATCACCGGCGTCGAGGCACTCGCGCGCTGGCGCCATCCCTCCGGCGAGCAGATCCGCCCCGATCTCTTCGTCGCCATCGCCGAGGAGGGAGACCTCATCCGCGATCTCGGCCTCCAGATGCTGGAGGCCACTTGCCGCCGGACGAAACCCTGGATCGAACGGGGCCTCATCCAGCGCGTCGCGGTGAACCTTTCGCCCCGCCAGCTCGATGACGACCGTCTCGTCGACGAAATCCGGACGATCCTCGCCTCGACCGGCTTCGACGCCCGCCATCTCGAATTCGAGATCACCGAGAACTACCTGATGGCATCGGTCGACGACGCCGCCCGGAAGCTTCAGGAACTGCATGACCTCGGATCGACGATCGCCCTTGACGATTTCGGCACCGGCTATTCCAATCTCGCGACGTTGAAACGACTGCCGATCGACGTGCTCAAGATCGACAAGTGTTTCGTCGACGGCATCGTCGAAAGTCCAGGCGACCAGGCCCTCGTGCAGGCCGTCATCGAACTCGCCAAGGCTTTCTCCCTCATGACCGTCGCCGAGGGCGTCGAGACGCAGGCTCAGGCGTTCGTCCTCGGCGCGCTCGGCTGCGATGCTCTCCAGGGCTATCATTTCGCCCGTCCCATGAGCGGACAGGACTGCGAGGCCTTCCTCCAGCAAAGGGCGCAGTCGTGACGGAGAGCGCCGCGGCCGTCTTCAGGCAGCCGTTGCTATGGCCGGCAGACCGCCTTTCTGGCTGAGGAAGGCGAGGATGTCGGCGATCCCCTTCGACCGCGAAAGGTCGCAGAAAAGCGTCGGCCGAACGCCGCGCCCCTTCGCTGCATCCGTCTCCATCCGCGTCAGATCGGCCCCGACATAGGGTGCGAGATCGGTCTTGTTGACGACGAGGAGATCGGAGCGGGTGATGGCCGGCCCGCCCTTGCGGGGAATGTCGTCGCCCTGGCAGACCGAGATGACGTAGATCGAGAGGTCCACGAGATCGGGCGAGAAGGTCGCCGCCAGATTGTCGCCACCCGATTCGACGAGGACGAGATCGAGATCGGCATGCCGGCGGCAGAGATCCCGGATCGCCGCGATGTTGATCGAGGCGTCCTCGCGAATGGCGGTGTGCGGACAGCCGCCGGTCTCGACGCCGACGATGCGGTCGGCGGAAAGCGCCTGCAGCCGCACCAGCGCCTCCGCATCCTCCTTGGTGTAGATGTCGTTCGTCACGACGCCGATCGACCACTCGGCCCGCGCAGCCTTGCAGAGCTTTTCGACCAGCGTCGTCTTGCCGGAACCGACGGGCCCTCCGATACCGACGCGCAAAGGGCCGTTCGCGAAGCGTGAGGCGAAGTCTGTCATGAGCGGAACAGCCTGGGTTCTAAGGTCTCGTGGCGCATGGCGGCGATGTCGGAAAGGAACGCGGCCGAGCCGAGATCGTCCAGCGACGAGGTCTTCGCATGCCGCGCCGCACGAAGGATTACGGGCTCCAGCCGATGCAGCACCCTCACCGCCTCGCGCTGGCCGAGCGGAACGAGCCGCGTCGCGACGGAGACGAGATTGGCCGCGAACCCGTGCGCGTATGCGACGAGCGTCGGCGCAAGCGCGATCCCCTGACGGGCTGCTACGATCGCGACGGCGACGGGATAGGGCGCAGCGTCCGATCCCGCCCCTTCGAGCGTCCCATCTTCGATCGGCCCATCCGCGCCGCCCTCGAACCACGGAGACGCGGCGCCTGCGAACGCCCGCCCGAGCGCCATCGTCTCCTCGCGGCGCTCCTTCGAGCCCGCGAGCGCGCGACAGAGATCTGCGGCATCGCGCAGACGGGCCGGATCGCCGTCTCGTTCGGCGTGGAAAGCCTCGGCGAGGAGGATCAGATCGTTGCGGCCACTGCCCTCCGTCAGAAGGGTCGAGACCCACCGGAAGACGTCTTCTCCGTCCCTGACGCGGCCCTCCGCGATGGCGGCTTCGACACCGTGCGAGAAGGCATAGGCGCCGACCGGAAAGGCCGGCGACAACCACGTCATCAGGCGGAGAAGCGAGGTCCCGTCATTCGCGCGGACGACGGTATCGGCACCGTCATCCATCCAGGCCGTGCCCGTGGCCACCGGCAGCATGGGAGTGCTCGTTCTCGTCCGGATGGCTCTCGTGATGGGCGTTGTGCGCTCCGCCATAGGCGCCGCCCTCGGGGTCGAACGGGCCGTCGATCTCAACGACGCTCGCGTGGAGGCCTTCGAGCATGGCTTTCACCACAGGCTCGCGCCGGATGAGGATATGGTCGCTGACGATCTGTGCCGCCTGATGGCGGTTGCTAAGATGCCAGGCGAGCGTCAGGAGATGGGCGGCGTTCTGGCCGCGCACGACGTAGAGCGGCTCGTCCTTGGCGCGCACCTTGAGCAGCCGCCCGTCGTCGAGGACGATGCCGTCGCCGTCGCGCAGGCGCACGGTTTCCGCGAGGTCGAGCAGGAAGGCGATGCCGCCGTCCGAGACCATCGCCATACGCCGCCGGTGCCGCTGCATCTCGTCGAGCGTGATCGTGTCGGAAAAGTCGAAACCCTCGTCCTTCGTTTTCACGTCGCTCGCTCGAATCATCGCGTCACCTTGCAGAGATCGGGATCGGCGTCCGGTTTCGTCTCGTCGATCAGATCGCCGCGATTGCCCCGCGTCCACCAGACATGCGGCCCGGATACGTATTTCGCGCCCGACGCGGCGAGCACCGCGACGAACACCCGCGGCGCACCGGCGACAGACAGCACGGCGAGGGAGGACTCCGGCAGATTGTAGTAGTCGACGCTGAGGGACTGGCCGCTGCGGCAGGAGTAGCTGACGGACTGCCGGTCGAGCGTCCCGGGCAGTTCGAGCTGGATCGTCGCTGCCTGCGCCGTCGAGATGCCGAGACACAAAACTCCGACGCTCGACAAGAAGTTGGCGTTGCATCGAAAAGCCATCATTCGCCATCCGGATAAAAATCGTCATCGAGCGTTTGCGCCGCGGTAAACGGAGATGACACGGGAAACGTCTTGAGTGCGAGCCCCGTTTCGGCGCTCGCCTTCAGTCTGGCGAGGTCGTACGAAGCACCCAGCGCGATTTCCGGCACATTTGCGAGGCTGGGATTTTCTGCCAGCAGTCGTCGTACCATCCTGCGCTGTTCGATGATGGAGCTCTTCCAACTGCGCGATCGGTGGGCCTCCTGAAATCTCCACTTCAGAAGACCGAGGAGAACGATCACAACCCTGCTCTCGATCTCGCGCCTTTCGCTGCGTCCCAAGCTCTCGATCTCCTCGGCCGCGTTCTCCCAGTCGATGTCGCCGCGATTGTCGAAACCCGCCCGCGCCCGCAGCTTCGCCGCCTGATCTTGCGTCCAGGCATGAAAATCGAGATCGTAGAGCATCGGCTCGGCATTCTTCAGCGCGTCGCCCATCGTCTCAGTCCTCCCGCTCTCCACCCTAGAACATGAAATATCGCTGCGCCATCGGCAGCACCGTGGCGGGCTCGCAGGTCAGAAGCTCGCCGTCGGCCCGTACCTCGTAGGTCTCCGGATCGACCTCGATATGGGGCGTCGCATCGTTGAGGATCATCGAGGCCTTGGAGAGGCCGCCGCGGGTGTTCTCGACGGGAAGGAAGGTCTTGTCGCATCCGATCCGCTCCCGAAGCCCGTCGTCGAGCGCGGCGCGGGAGACGAAGGTCGCGCCGATCGCGCCGGGCGCCTTGCCGTAGGCGCCGAACATCAGCCGGTAGTGGACCGGCTGCGGCGTCGGAATCGAAGCGTTCGGATCGCCCATCGGGGCGGCGACGATCATCCCGCCGAGCAGCACCAAGGACGGCTTGACGCCGAAGAAGGCCGGGTCCCAGATCACGATGTCGGCGCGCTTGCCGACCTCGATCGAACCGATCTCGCGGCTCATCCCCTGCGCGATCGCCGGGTTGATCGTGTATTTGGCGACATAGCGGCGGGCGCGAAGGTTGTCGTTGTCGCCGCTCTCGCCGGGTAGACGGCCGCGCTGGCGCTTCATCTTGTCGGCCGTCTGCCACGTCCGGATCACGACCTCGCCGACGCGGCCCATGGCTTGCGAGTCGGAGGAGATGATCGAGAAGGCGCCGATGTCGTGGAGGATGTCCTCCGCCGCGATCGTCTCGCGCCGAATCCGGCTTTCGGCAAAGGCGATGTCCTCGGGGATGGAGGCGTCGAGATGGTGGCACACCATCAGCATGTCGAGGTGCTCGTCGATAGTGTTCTTGGTATAGGGGCGCGTCGGGTTGGTCGAGGACGGGATGACGTTCGGCAGTCCGCAGACCTTGATGATGTCGGGCGCGTGGCCGCCGCCCGCCCCCTCGGTATGGAAGGCGTGGATCGTGCGGCCCTTGAACGCGGCGATCGTCTCTTCGACAAATCCGGATTCATTCAGC